>JADFGI010000080.1 GCA_022567815.1 Nitrospinota bacterium | reverse complement strand
TCGGTACGGCAGCGGCCACCGACACCAGCAACTTTGTTGCGTCTATGAGGTCTCGAACATTTTCAAGGACCTTTTTAACCACTTGCGGTTTCACCGCCAAAATCAGGATATCGCTTTTTTCCACCAGCTCGCGGTTATCCGGAACAGTTTTTACTTTATATTCCGAATGCAAAAATTCGAGCCGTTCGGAAACGACATCGGAAACAAAAATATTTTTGGATTCGACAAATGAAGCGGAGATCAGCCCCTTTATCATCGCCTCGGCCATGTTTCCTCCGCCGATGAATCCCAGTTTTTTGCTTCTCAACACGGTGTCGATCTCCCTTTAAAATAGAGAGCTTTGCATAAGTTCAATATCCCTTCACCTCAATATTCTTCCCCTCCTTCGACAAGCTCAGGATGACGAGGGAGAAGGAATAAAAATCATTTCCTTCAAAGTTTTGCAAAAATAACGATCAATAAATTTCATCGCCCAGAAAACTCATTCAGCCATGAACCCATTTTACGCCAATACTGGGTCCAGCGTCACGCTGGCCAGCCTCAACCGGGGGGACGGTCTCCGAAAATCGCCGACCCCACGCGCACCAGCGTGGCTCCCTCTTCAATCGCCACGGCGAAATCATTTGACATTCCCATGGACAATTCCTTCAAACAAATGCCTTCCATGCCCAATTCGTCCATTTGATCTCGAAGCTCACGCAGGCGGGCAAAAACGTTACGGGACTTTTCCGGGTCCGGGGCATACGGGGGGATCGTCATCAGGCCCTCGACGCGAACCGCCACCAATTTTGACAACGCCCGCAAGGCGCTTTCCAACTCATTCGGAGCCATTCCGAATTTGGACGCCTCGCCGGAGACGTTGACTTGGATCAGAACGGGGGTGATAAGGTTCCGCGCCAGACTTTTCTCGTTGATAACCTGAGCAAGAGCGGCGCTGTCCACGGAATGAATCAAATCGAACCGGCCCAAAAGCTGGTTGACCTTGTTCTTTTGCAGGTGACCAATAAAATGCCAATTCGGACCATCCTGGCCCAAGCGTTCGATTTTCTCCAGGGCCTCCTGGACACGGTTTTCGCCAAATAATTCCGCGCCCGCCTCGTGAGCCTCGATAATTTTTTCAACAGAGACGGTTTTACTGACCGCGACCAGGCGTATGGTCTCCGGCGGACTTCCGGCCTTACTTGCGGCCTCCGCTATCCTGCTCTTCACCCACTCAAGGTTTGCTGATATCAAGAAACGTTATTCCGACGTTAATTTTATGGACTTCAAGAACTGGCAGAAAGGGATTCCGGCGCAATTCCAGAAGCGCCTTTAATAAAGCGCATCCACTCCTCTTTCACCCGTTCTGATGCGAATGGCATTTTCTACAGGGAGGATAAAAATCTTGCCATCACCAAAACTGCCTGTCTGGGCAGTTGCCACCAGCACATTCACTACTTCATCCACCGCCTCGTTTTCCAAAACGATGGATATTTCTATCCCAGGATGGAATTGGGGCGTCTCCGAGCCGGGGGCCGATTTTAACTGGCTCAAGGGCTTGCCGATTCCTTTAATCTCGATAACCGAAAGACCGGGCACGCCCAATTCAAACAGTTTGAGTCGAACTGCCTCCAGTTTTTCGTGCCGTATGTAGCATTTGATCATTTTCATAATATAGTGAATCAATTTAGACCAAAAAAAAAGGCTTTGCAACCCCTTGATGAGATTGCAAGGCCTTAAAAAAATCCAAATAAAACCAATTGAGTTGAAAAACCCGGATTGATCGCAATTTCTCTGTTAGCGGTATTACAGCCCGATATCTTTCCCGGCGGACACTATCTTGTCAACCACACTTAGGAGTTTTTCTTTTTCCACTGGCTTGACCAGATAGTCTTTCACGCCTTTTTTCAAAAAGGCAGTTGCCATTTCAGTATCTGGATAACCCGTAACCATCACCACGGGAATTCCCGGAGCCTCTTTTCTGAGAAAATCTACGCATTCAACGCCATTGACTTTTGGCATGCGAATATCGCACAAAACCAAGCCGACATTGATCATATTATCTTCCGACTGTAAAATATTTATTCCATCTTCCCCATTTTCGGCTTCCAAAACATTATACCCTGCGCCTTCCAAGTGGAGTTTCAATACTTCGCGTACATCTTCCTCATCATCAATGACTAAAATTCTTCCTTTGGGCATTTTTCTTCCCTCCAATTAAATTTTCAATTGCATTTCCATAAACAGTTCTAGATAAACACCAACCGCCAAAACGGCTACAAGCTAAAAATGCCTGGGGATAGACAACTCACTGGAAATCAGTTAATGCCGCTCCGAAATTATGAACCTCCCTTCAACCACCTTTTTAAATATACTCTTGCGGGTTTATCAGGGTTGATATATGTTATTAAAAATCTTCTTGCTCCGTAAAATTTATGCCGTTTAATCTACAAGTCAAGACCCAAATGGAATTTTCTTTGTAAGTATGTAAATTTATTTTAGATTGCATCATTGTTGGAAATTTTAGTTTTCATTTTCCTGTACTTTCTGGAACTAAATTATGCCCCAACAAACCACCACATCTGGAACCCAAAAACCTCTCCGAAAGGGATTAAAAAGTAAATTAATTCTTTCCATGATCGGGGTCGGCACCCTCCCCTTGTTTCTTGCCATGGTGATCTCTTATTTACAGGGGACCAAATCACTGCAAAATGTGATTGGAGCCAGTTTCCAGGCACTGGCTACCGAAACGGCGACAAAAATCGATTTCATCATGAAGGAGGAAATTAAAAGGAATACCCGCCTTGCAAGCCATCCCACTCTTATTTTGACCGTTAGAGAACGCTACCGCCGAACATCACAAATGAACGATGCTGAGTTGAAAATACAATTTCAAAATCAAGCGGAGCTGTGGAAATCCAAAGAACCCCATCAGAAAAGTTTGTTAAACAATTCCGGCAGCCGGATTCTCAAAAGTTTTCTTAAAAGAGATCCGCTGTCAGAAGAATCCACACACGCTCTTTTTGTAACGGACTCTAAAGGCGTTCTTCTATCAAGCGCCAACAACTACCCGGAATTTTTTAACGGCTCCAAACCGTCTATTGCCAAAACCGTCAAAGGAGGGAAAGGGTTTATATATATTGGCCCGATGATGCCCATTCCAAGAAGTGAGGACTTCGGCTTCCACCTGGCAATTCCCATTCTCAATCACGGCGAAGAAGTGTTGGGCGTGTTGCACCGGGTTTATCGGGCCAAACCATTTTTTTCATCTTACATAGAACAGATCATTTTCGGTGACACCGGCCATGTCATGCTGATTGATTCCCAGGGAGTGGTGATTGATTGCCCCATCCTTCCGACAGGTTTTCAACTTCCTGATCCCAAACTGGTTGCCAGCGTTACAGGACCGGAAGCAAGCTGGGCTCGCACCCAAAGCGACGGCCACGGTGGTCAGGAATTATCCATTATCGGTTATTCGCCATTATTGGGAAACAACGTTGCAACACTGGCCTCTTCCGGGATGAAGTGGTTCACCTTTGCCTGGCAATCCTCCGACGAGGTCTTTGCCCCGACTCAGAAACTTCTCCTCTGGATTTCTGCGGCGGGTTTTATTTCGGTTTTACTGATAGCGCTCTTTGGGTCCCTGGCATCCAACAAGATCGTCCAGCCCATACTCCTTTTACAGAACGCCACAGCCCGTATTGGACGGGGCGAAGAAGTCGAACCCTTGAAAATCCGCACAGGCGATGAAATTGAGTCCCTTGCCAATGAAATCAATTTAATGAACTCCCTGCTGAAAAAAGCATTTTCCGGACTAGAGGAAAAAGTCGAGGAAAAAACCAAAGAAGTACGCTCCCTGCAAGAATATACCGAAAGTATTTTGATGAGCGTCCCGGATATTCTGCTGATTTTTAGTGAAGAATTGAAAACGGAATACACCAATGAAGCCTTTGAAAAGTTGACTGGAATATCCGCTTCAAAAGCGCATGCAAAAACTCTCACCACAATGGGATTGAAATTCAATGATCAATGGCAATCCGTGATGCAGGAATTAAATGCCTACTCCAAAGGCAGTCATGAAGAATCCAGCAAGACCGTCAAGATCACCCTTGGAAATCAGGGGCCACGAGACCCATTGGCGCCAAAATCGGCGGGTCCGTCATGGGAAACCAAAAATGTCGTGACTTTTGGAAGCCGGGTTTTCGCCTATCAATTTTTTGATGTGGCTATTACCGTGGAAAAGAAACGCCGGATAGGACTTCTGATGAAGGAAATAACCGAACAGAAATCACTGCAGGATCAGTTGACCATGGCCGAAAAATTATCCGGGCTGGGAACTCTCACAGCGGGAATCGCCCATGAGATGAATAACCCCCTGTTCTCTATCATGGGACTTACCGAAACCATCATTGAGGAAAAAGATCCGGAAAAAATACAAACCTATTCCAAAAAAATCCTTGCAAAATCCAAACACATGGCTTCGATCATCCTGAACATGTCAGGATATTCACGATCTGGAGCCAAGGACCAAATGGGCGAGGTCAATATCAACGAACGCCTGGATGCTTCTATTGAAATGGCATTGATGGCTTCTTACACTGACAATATCGAGTTAGAGAAAAATTACTCCCAACTGCCGCTTATTAAAGCCAAGCCGGAGGAAATTCAACAAATATATTTAAACATTATTCGAAATGCCGTCCAGGCAATGGAAGGAAAGGGGAAACTTAAAATATCCTCCTCCCAAAAAGATGGCCGAGTCGTTACCACCATACAGGACACGGGTCCCGGCATTCCTCAGGAATATCTATCAAAGATATTCGATCCTTTTTTCACCACCAAGGATCAAGGAAAGGGATCCGGCCTGGGATTAAACATTGTCCACCGGCTGGTAGAAAACTATGGAGGAAGCATCTCTGTTGAATCAATTGTTGGATTAGGAACGACTTTTACGATCACTTTCCCGATTGATTAACCGGAAAGTTTTCATTATTTTATTTGAAAAAACCTGCTATTTGATTTTCCACTTATAACCAAAATCAGATCATGGAAGAATTCGACCTGTTTAAAAGCGATAAGATGACTAAAGCGGTTGAGTCCATCGCGGAAGCTGTGATTATCACGGATCCGGGTGGCAACATCACTTACGTAAATCCGGCATTTGAAACCATCACCGGCTTTTCTCCTGAAGAAGCTTTAGGGAAAAACCCACGGATTTTAAAAAGCGGTCAAAATCCTCCTGAAATTTACAAGGAAATGTGGGATGTCCTGCTTCAAGGAAAAATCTGGCGGGGCCAGTTGATCAACAAGCGAAAAGACGGAACTTTCTACCATGCCAAATCGACCATCTCTCCTATTTGGAGCGATACTGGAAGGATTCTGAGTTATGTATCGGTTCAATACGAGGTGACCAAAGAACTGGAACTGGAAGAAAAAGTGCGCCTGGCCACCGAGGAATACAAAGTTCTGCACGAAGTCGCCAAGGCCCTTCATAAAACCAACAGTATGGAAGAAATGTTAATCAGCGCCCTGGAACCGATCACCAAATTCAAGGAACTGCAAGTGGAATACAAGGCTGGAATTTTTTTAGCGGATGAAGAAAAAAAGGAACTGCATCTGACGGCCGTCATAGGACAATTTTCAGATGAGTTTATGGAAAAGGATAAAGTGGTCCCCTACGGCGACTGTCTTTGCGGACGCGCGGCGGAGTCTGGAGAAATGCTGGTGAGCAATAACTGCTTCTCCGACAGCCGTCACAACCGGACGTTTACGGACATGACAGCGCACGGTCATTACATTGTTCCTTTAAAGAGCCGTGACAAGCTGGTTGGAGTGATGTTCCTTTACACCGATGAAAATCCTCCGTGGTACGAAAGAAGTAATGAAATCCTCCTTTCTATTGGGGATTTAATCGCTGACGCCATTGAGCATAAAAAGATCGAAGAAAATACCAAAAAAAAAATGAAGAATTAGCTGGCGCCAACAAGAAACTAATAGAACTGAATGAACTCAAAAGCAAGTTCGTAGGAATCGCCTCCCACGATTTGCGGAATCCCCTCTATTTGATCCAGTCTTACAGTGAAGTTCTTAAGGAAGAGTTTCAAGGCTTTGCCAACAAAAACCAGCAACTCCTTTTAGAAAAAATTTTCAACTCCAGCAATTTCATGAAAAATTTGCTGGATGATTTGCTGGATATCACCAAAATCGAAAGCGGGAAATACGATCTCAATAAAAAGATGGAAAACCTCAACACCTTGGTAGAAAACCAGGTCGAGTTTCATCAATTGATCGCCCGAAAGAAAAATATCGAGGTTCGGCTCAACTTGGGAGTAATCCCCCTGATGAACTGCGATAAAAACGCTATTATCCAGATCATTGCGAATCTGGTCGGTAATGCCATTAAATTTTCTCCGCCAAACACACCCATTCAAATCTCCACGGTAAAGGAAGGCAAGACCGTTAGGTTTTCTGTAAAGGATGAAGGACCAGGCATTTCTCCCGAAGAACAAAAATTATTGTTCGGCGAATTTCAAATATTGAGTTCCAAACCGACAGGCGGAGAGAAATCAACGGGACTCGGTCTGGCCATCGTCAAAAAACTGGTGGCTTTACATGGGGGCAAGGTGGGTGTGACTAGCGAATCGGGAAAGGGAAGTACTTTTTTCTTTATACTACCCATTAATGAATGAAAGTTTCGGAATCACCCTTTCATTACATGCCTCAGTTTTACGGGGATGTCCTTTCTTCAATCGGGGTTAAAAATTTTTTCCAATTTTGCTTTTCCCAACTGCGTGCTTCCTGATAAAAACGGTATTCTTTTTCCTTTTTCTTAAAATCCGCATGGTGGTCCCGCCAGACTCCGTTTCGTTTGACCGAGGGCGCCCATTGATGACACATTTCGTGATAGACCGTTAACTCCACCACGGGAAGAGGGACAAACTCCTGATTGAGCCGTGGATGAATCCGAATCAATCTCTTTGAGCAATCATAGGAACCGAATCGAAAAGCGCTCCGGTTCTTCTTTTTTGAATCCCTGCCCCATCCCACACCGGCCCGGATTTTGTTATCGAAATACTCTGCATTCAAGCGGTCAAATATTTCCTGCAAATCGAACCCGTTTTGATTCCTCTCCCCTTCCCGGGCAGGGAACGTTTCGACTGGAGGACGAATCTTTGCCTCCAGAAACGACTGGATCAAGGGTTTGTATCCTGGCGGAAGATCGCCATCCCTCATCAGTCGGCGGAGAATCACTGTCTCTAACTCATCCAGCACTTCATTTTTTCCGCTCTCAAAATGGCCGAAGTAATTTTCATTGAAGATTTCCACGCGAATTTTGGGACCGTCTTTTTGAATCTGCACCTGCCCCAGGTAATCAAACCCCTTTTTCCGGCACCGGAATACCCTGGTAAAAACAGAGGCAGGACCCGACCAGCGTGACGCTGGACTCAATATTGATGATCGATGGGTTTCTGAGGAAAAAATAATTTTTTCATTTTGCAAGCAGGGGGTTGACTTGGCTCCCCCTTCCTTGAAGTACCCGTGCCGGGTATGAGGGCTAATGTTAAATACCACAGGGGTTGGGGGGATTTGCTTTTTCATATTTGCAAAGGTCTCTTTTCAAAAGGGATTGCGAATCAGTTTTTAATTCCAATAAATCAAGGGGATACTATCGAAAACAGTTTTCGTTGTCCACTTGCAATCTGGAAATTTTTGCTATTGTTTTTTGTACAATTCGTTGCTCGTCCGGTCCAACTTTACATTAAATTCAATTTCCTTTAAGTTAGAGATATGAAAAATCTAATTCTGCTGATTCTTATTCTGGCAGTTTCGTCCTGCATGCCCGCGACAGGCGGGCTGGACACTCTGCAATTTCCTGCTTTGCCAAAGCCAGATGTCAAGGAGCAGGTGGAACTTTTTCTGTCAACAAAGGATCCGCAAGTTGAAAATGAGGTTTTGTCGCGCTTGAAAAGTGCGCGGGTCTCGAATGAAGAGATCAAGTCGATCCTGCGAGACCGGAAACCGGAATTGATTGGAACCACTGGGTTGCAACTGGATCTTGAAAAAAGCCTTAACGGCAAATCATATCCCTATGCGCTTTATGTTCCTGCGTCGGCCAAAGCGGGAGACTCTTATCCCCTGATGATCGTATTGCACGGAATGGGTGGAAGCGGTGGCAACACAATTCCCCGCTGGGTGGACCGGTTGGCGGAGGATTTCATTATTCTTTGCCCCTCGTATCCCATGGGCGCATGGTGGGCGCAACCGGCGGAAGACCTCGTCCTGCAATTGATTCAGGAAGTGCAGGCGAAATATCCCGTGGACCCCAATCGTGTCTTTTTGGCGGGTTTGTCCAACGGGGCCATCGGCGCATACATGATCGGCATGTTTTACCCGGACCTGTTCGCGGGAATCGTCCCCATCGCCAGTGGAATCACTCCGCGCTACATGCATTTCCTGGTCAACCTGAAGAACACACCCATCTATATCATCCAGGGAGTTCACGATCCGGTTTTTCCGATCCAGCTCACCCGCCGCGTCCATCAAATTTTGCGGGACATGAATTATCCCGTGACTTATCGCGAACATGAGGAAAAAGGCTCGGCGCATGGGGGCCACTTTTTACCCATTACCGAAGTCCTGCCTCTTGTACAATGGATGAAGAAACAAAACCGCAATCCCAATCCAAGGGTGGTGCGGATGACGCGCGAGGCCAACCACCTGGGACGCATCAACTGGGTGCGGCTGGGGAAAGGATTTAAATTGGCCGCCCTGCAAATCCCCGGTCCGGAGAGGGAAACCATCCACGTCCGGGACGGGAAAATCGCCACTCTTTTTGCTTTTCAGAAAGGCAACAATGAATTCACTGTGATGGGAAAAAATCTGCTGGAGTTCGAACTGTTCTTCAATACGGATATGATCGATTTCGCTATCCCGGTCCGCATCGTCACGCAAAAGTTGCGTGATGAGGGAGGCCAGATTGTGACCGATGAAAAACAAGAACGCTTCAATGACAAATTAGAAAAAGACCTGGAAGTTCTTTTACGGGATTTCAAACAAACCCGCGACCCCTCCATGCTGTTCGACGGCAAAATTACCATATCCCTGGAAAAAACTTTCGCCAGCCGCGGACCCGAATGATTCCCCCAGAAAACCCAGATTCCGGAAAGATTCGCCTTCTCAACAAATCTCTGACTCAATTGGGGTGGGGACTTATTCAGAAAGCCTTGGCAGACCGCACCGCTTCTCCCGTGACTGCGGCCCGGTGCCACAACCTTCTGCCGGAGGCTGATTTTGATTCCGCGCAGAAATCGCTTGAAGAAACCTCGGAAATGTTTGCTCTCCTTGAATCCGGAGATTCCTTTCCCCTGAACACTTTTGCAGACATTCATGCCCCACTTCAGGAAGCCAGGGAAAAACGGATTTTGGCCGCGGACCAATGTTTAAAATTTTTAAAACTCCTGCGGCTTTGCCGGGCTCTTAAAAAAACTCTGGAAAAAAAAGACGACGCTCCCCTGCTCCAATCATTGAGCCTTAATCTTGATCCGCTTCTGCCTCTTTTAAATGAAATTGGGAAATGTATTTCCGATGAAGGGGAAATAAATGAAAACGCCACTCCCGAACTCAAACAAGCCATTCGCGAAGTGGCGTCGGCAAAACAAAAACTGGAAAGCCGGATAGCAAAACTTTTCTCTTCGTCAACCGTCAAGGAAGCCCTGCAAGACAGCTATATCACCGAGCGGGAAGAACGCCTGGTCATCCCCATCCGCGCCGAGTATCGCTCCAGGGTCGAAGGCATCGTCCACGACAGTTCGGGAAGCGGGCAAACTTTATTCATTGAACCAACGCAAATCATTCCGCTGAACAATCAATTAAAGATCAACAAACTCAAAGTCGATCAGGAAAAATTCAAAATCCTGCAAACGCTGACTTTGCAAATTGTGGAGCAGAGCGAGCAGTTG
>JADFGI010000467.1 GCA_022567815.1 Nitrospinota bacterium | reverse complement strand
TAGCGCGCTCGCGACGACGAAATATACGATTCGTGGCAGATTCCGGGGCAGTACCCAGATAATAATTGATGGTTTGGCGAATTTGACGACAGGCTCTAGGTGAAGAAAGTGTTCTGGGTGGAAGATTATCATTTTTTTGTTGCAGGAAACCCCCTGTAGCTTGGCCACAAGTTTGTTTCTATTTAGAATTTTGGAGACGCGGGAAGGAATGCCGACGCTATTTATTAATAATCTTTTTCAAGCTACTCTGGAAAATGATTAATAAATTGCTGGTTTACCTTACCCATCCGCATGTAGATACCTGGAACTTCAAGCCAAGGCATAAGGAAATTCTGCAGGCTGAAATTCCCGGACTGGAAGTGACCGTTTGTTATCATTCAGCGGAATTTCTGGAACGCCTGCCAGAAGCAGAAGCCGTGGCGATCTGGTACTTCAAAAAAGAGTGGCTGGTCAAAGCCCCCCGGTTGAAGCTGATAACCACACCGGCGGCGGGAATCGACTGGATCGATGCGACGCCTGCGAATAACCTGCAAATATTCCACGGCGGATTTCACGGTTGGATGATCGCCGAATCAGTGACGGGAGCCATCTTTTATTTTTGCAAGGCGTTCCCTCTTTCGTCCGCCATGCAAAGCCAGGCTAAATGGGCCCCGAAAAAAATCTCCGACTGCCTGCGGTCCTTGTACGCAGCCAGAGTCACTATTTTGGGATTCGGCAGAATTGGCACGACCATCGGCAAGGCGCTGAAACCTTTCGGTTGTACGCTCACCGGCGTGAAACGGATTGCGGCTCCACCGCCAGAGTATTTTTCCCAAGAGGACAGGGTGGTAACGGTGGATCAACTTTCCGAAGTTTTGCGGACCACCGACCATCTCATTCTGGTTTTGCCCGGAGGAGCGGATACCCAGGGAATTTTCACCCGTGAACATTTCAGGATTCTGCCTGCATCAAGTTATGTCTATAACGTCGGGCGGGGCAATGTTTATAAAGAGGAAGATTTGGTGGACGCGTTGTCCAAGGGAGAAATCGCCGGAGCCTATCTGGATGTATTTGAAAAAGAACCTTTATCAGCTGAATCTCCGCTGTGGAAAATGGACAATGTCCTCCTCCAGCCGCACATATCCGCGGCTTCGCCGCAGTACATGGAATTGTTTGTCCGTGAATTGGCCGGAAGAATCAATTCCGGAGAGGTAGGATGATCTTTGCAAAAGGAGGGGGAAGTTTAACCACCGATGAACACAGATAATTACATAGTGCAAGTCGCGAAGGACCCGAGAACTGGCTGGTTGGAAGCTATTCAGAAAGACCCGCCAGAAGAAAATGAATTCGTATTCATGGATGGCGTCGAGGACGCCAACCTTGAAGACGACTGGACATGGTAATAACCTTCTTTGACCCACAAGAAAACCAAAGGGCAGGTGATGTTGGATCAGATTCGCGTTGTATCCAAAAAACGGTTACACAAAGCCGATGGAACCGTTAGCGCAAAAGTCAAAACGGGCATTCTCGAATGCCTGAAAGATATGTTTGGGTAAAATGACTTTGGGTTAAGGCGAGGTATTGATGAATGAATATCCTAAAATCTTTTCTCCAATTCCTATGGGGTGAGAGGCTTTTGATTTCCCCATCCTGTTAATCCTGTACTAATGAGGGTTGTCTCAGATTTTATAGAGAAGCAAACTTGCGGTGGAAATCCGTATTTTGCTGAAAGTGATGCCCGACCTTGAGGAGGGTTTCTTCATCGAAATGACGGCCCATGAGTTGCAGTCCGATGGGTAGGTTCTCAGCGGAAAAACCGCAAGGAATTGACAGGGCCGGAATTCCGGCCAGGTTCGCTGAAATCGTGTAGATGTCGGCGAGATACATTTGCAGAGGATCGTCCAGTTTTTCCCCCAATTTGAATGCGGGGGCAGGGCAGGTGGGGGCGACGATCAGGTCGCATTTTTTATAGGCTTCCTCAAAATCCTGCATGATCAGAGTGCGCGTTTTTTGTCCCTTGAGGTAGTAGGCGTCGTAATAGCCGGAACTGAGCACAAATGTTCCCAGGATGATTCTGCGTTTCACCTCTTCCCCGAAGCCTTCACTGCGCGCGTTTAGGTACATGTCCATGCGGTTGTCGGATTTCTCAGACCGATGGCCATATCTCACCCCATCGTA
>JADFGI010000079.1 GCA_022567815.1 Nitrospinota bacterium | reverse complement strand
AAAAAGTACGAACCAAAAACCAACCGTGCGGTACGACGTGAGCAAACTCGCCCCACGCGGAGTGGTAGAGGCGGATCAGGATTCGCATCCATTCGACGATCCGTCAGCCAAGGCGATCATCGAAATCAGGTGGGCTCCCGGCAACAAGGAAGCGGGGGCAGGGAAATTTTTGACAAACCACCTTAAAAAAAATGCTCTTCCTGAATTTAAATTAGACCTGCAAATGGAAAAGGGTTGCTCCCCCTGGATGACGGAATGCAAACATCCTGTTTTTCCCCTTGTTATGGAAGCCCTGGAAAAAGGATTCGGGCAAAAAAGCAGTCTGTACGGTTGCGGGGGTTCCATTCCCTTTGTCGCCAAACTTCTGGATGCCCTGGGAGACGTGCAACCCATTTGCCTGGGGGCCTATGATTCCGATTCCCGCATGCACGAACCGGGAGAAAGCTTATCCCTGGTGGATTTGCTCGGCTGTACCCGATCCATAATTTACTTGATGGCTCACCTAGCAAAGGCTTATCCGTCCCCAAAAACCACCTGATCCTTAGATAGAGGATTTAGTAAAGTATCACCAGCAAGCCACTCGATCCCTCCGAAAAACAATTAACGCATTATTTTTCAATATATTGCAAAATTGTTAATTCTCCTTTACAATTAATGTTATAGCAAAGAATCATTTTTCAGGTGGAGTTTGTGAAAACAGGGATAGATGAACAAGAGGAGCTATTTAGGCCAATTGATCTGGAGTTTTTGCAAGTTGGTGGAACCGAGTTTTTCGACATATTTTACAAAACCACCACCTTCGGGAATACCCAATTTGTCAAGTTTGCCAGTAGTCATCCTGCCCATCAGGATAAAATCCGCAAGCTCATTCAGTCTGGAGAGAGCAACGAAGAATTTTACATCCGCGAAGAAGACTTGAGCAAATATCACAGTCTGGCCACCAAATCTCTTCGCAACATGATTTCCGACCCGAAAATACCTTTCCAGGAAAAAACCCAGAAAATATATGACGTGTCAAAAGGAATCATGAAGGAGTTTTTCGACAACAATGCATCAGACAAAATGCTTCAAACTTCAGAAGAAGTCATGGACATCATGGAGCAATGTTTGTCGGAAAATGAAGCCGGGTTTCATTTCCTCACCATGATTACCAGTAAGGATTATTACACTTATACTCACAGCGTCAACGTCGGGCTTTACTGTATGTCCTATGGGATCAAAACCAAAATGGGCTCGAATGACACCAAGGAGCTCGGCCTCGGCGGCATGTTGCATGACGTCGGAAAATCGAAAATTGACGCCAGCCTCATCAACAAAAAAGGCAAACTGACGGACGAGGAGTTCCAAACTATTAAAAGCCATTCCTCCTTTGGAAAAGAGATTCTGGAATCCATGCAGTGTTATGGGCTCAATGTAATTCGAATGGCGGGCGAGCATCACGAAAAGTTCAAAGGCAATGGCTACCCCAATGGCCTGGTAGGGGAAGAAATTTCCAATTTCGCCCGTATTTGCAAGGTCATGGACGTCTACGATGCCTTGACCACCCGAAGATCCTATAAAAAAGCCATGGCCCCTTTTGAAGCTCTCACTATCATGGGAAAACAGATGGTGGATGAGTTTGATTTCAATATCCTGAAAAATTTTGTCCACTATATGGGTCCCGACCTTTAACACCCTCCACATTTCCAGGGAAAGCCAAAACCCCTGTTTTTCCTAAAATTGCAATATGGATAGTTGATAAATCCTGTCCACGCAAACCCTCCCAATAAAATCAAACAATACCCAATCTTTCAAATAGTTGAAAGATTTAGAATCTTGCTTTATAATTAATTAAAGTTCATTTTTTTGGGAAAAACTTGTGAAAACCCTGTTAGGCAAAAAAGAAGAACAATTCCGGCCAATCAATACCGACTTCTTGAAAGCTGGAGGAACTGAGGTTTTTGATATTTATCAAAAAACCTCTGCTTTTGGAAAAACAGAATTCGTCAAGTTCGCCAGTAGCCACCCTTCCCACCAGGAAAAAGTCCGCAAGTTGATCGATTCAGGCGAGTGTACGGAATTCTTCATCCGCCAAGAGGATTTAATCAAGTACTACCACCAGGCCACCGAACAACTGCGAATCATGATTTCTGATCCTGCAATTCCTCTCCTCAAGAAAACCCAGAAGCTTTACGATGTTTCAAAGGACATAATGAAAAACTTTTTTGAATACAGCGACTCTGAAGAAGTCCTGAAATCATCGGAAGAAGTGATGGCTCTGACAGATCAATGTTTATCGGAAGGCAAAGCCAGGTTTGACACAATTTCGAAAGTCATAAATAAAGATTATTTGATCTACACCCACAGCCTGAACGTCGGATTATATTGCCTGGTTTATGGGATCAACGACAAAATGTCGGCAACCGATATTCGCAGTCTGGGTCTTGGCGGCATGCTCCACGATATTGGAAAAGCACAAATTGATTCCGCCATTCTCGATAAAAAGGGTCCACTGACAAAGGAGGAATTCGATATCGTCAAAATCCACCCCCGACTGGGCCAGGAAATAATGGAATCCATGCAATGTTACGCAACCAATGTAGTGTGCATGGCCAGTCAGCATCATGAAAATTATAAAGGAAATGGCTATCCCGATGGCTTGGTGGGCAAGGAAATTACGTTATTCGCCCGCATCAGTAAAATCATGGACGTTTATGATGGCCTGACCACGCATAGGCCGTATAAAAAATCGGTAGCGCCCTTTGAAGCTCTCAAGATCATGAAAAACCAGATGATGGATGAACTCGACCCAAAAATCCTGGGAAAATTCGTCCGTTATATGGGCCCCGGAAGCTAATCCCCACTCCCCATTTGCAGACGCTTTGTCTCCTCCATATAAAGCATTATGGTTTCGCTTTCCTGCATCTTGATACGCGATGATGTAGAGTCCATAATAAAAATATCCAAAATCGTATGAGTTAAATAATCATGACTGTTTCCCAACCCAGGCTGGCCCCCGGAGACGCGCTTTTAATGGTGGACGTTCAAAACGACTTTCTGCCCGGCGGCCACCTGGCGGTTTCGGAAGGTGATGCGGTGATTCCAATCCTCAACCGATATCTGGATTATTTTTCAAGGAAAGGATTGCCCATTTTGGCTACCAGGGATTGGCATCCCGCCAACCACTGCTCTTTTAAAAATCAGGGAGGCCCCTGGCCGGAACATTGCGTCGCCCAAACTTCCGGCGCCGAATTTCCCGCCGCCTTGAACCTGCCTGAATCGGCACAGATCATCTCCAAGGCCACCCATCCGGACCAGGATGCCTATTCGGGCTTTCAGGGCACCGACCTCGACAGCCTCTTGAAATCCCGGGAAATCCGACAGTTATTCATTGGGGGACTGGCCACCGACTATTGCGTTTTAAATACCGTCAAAGACGCGCTCAAATTGGGCTATACGGTTTACCTTCTTCAGGACGCGGTCCGCGCCGTCAACCTGAGTCCCGACGACGGCAAAAAAGCTCTTCAGGAAATGAAGGATCTTGACTGCCGCCTTTGCAACATAAACGACCTGCAACCCAGGGCAACGCCTTCCGCCGCCTTATACACAGATCTTTACCAGCTCACCATGATGCAGGGCTATTTCGACCAAAACATGAACGACCCCGCCGTATTTGAATTTTATGTCCGCGAACTCCCTCCCGGACGAGGGTTCCTGCTGAATGCGGGTCTGGAGCAGGTTCTGGACTATCTGGAGGATTTGCGGGTCGCCTCCCAGGATCTGGAATGGATGCGGGACTGCGGATTTTTCAGTAAAAATTTTGTGGATTCCCTGAAAGGATTCCGGTTTACCGGGGACGTGCACGCGATGCCGGAGGGAACCGTTTTTTTTCCCAACGAGCCCATTCTAAGGGTCACGGCCCCTCTGCCTCAGGCACAACTGGTTGAAACCCGGATCATCAATCTTCTCCAGTTTCAGGTAATGATCGCCTCAAAAGCCGCGCGAATCGTCCTGGCGGCTCCCGGAAAAACCTTCATGGATTTTGGGTTGCGCCGATCGCATAGCATAGAGGCAGGTCTTTTCGCCGCCAGAGCCAGTTATATCGCCGGGTTTACGGGAACCGCCACCATTCCAGCCGGAGCCTTGTGGGACATCCCGCTTTTTGGCACCATGGCCCATTCTTTCATTCTGGCGCACGATGACGAAACCCAGGCGTTTGAAAATTTTGCCCGCTCCCATCCCGAAAATGTGGTTTTTCTGCTGGACACTTACGACACCGAAAATGCGGCCCACAAGGTCGTGGACCTGGCTCCGCGATTGAAAAAGGAAGGAATAAACATTCGCGGGGTGCGTCTGGATAGCGGCGATTTACAAAATCATGCCCGCAAGGTTCGCAAAATTCTCAACGCCGGGGGGTTGGATGAAGTCAAAATATTTGCCAGCGGAGATCTCGATGAAAATAAGGTGCGGGATTTCGAATCATGCAAGACTCCTATAGACGGTTACGGCATCGGAACCCGCCTGGCCACCTCGGCGGACGCTCCCATGTTAAACTGCGCTTACAAATTACAGGAATATGCCGGTCGCCCCCGGCGGAAGCGCTCCGAAGGCAAATCCACCCTCCCCGGATGCAAACAGGTGTACCGAAATTTTTCAGCCGATCATAAAATGACGGGAGATACCCTGGCTCTCGACAAGGAGGACATGGTGGGAGAACCGCTCATTGAAGCCGTCATGCGCCAGGGAAAAAGATGCCGGCCCGCCGTCTCTCTAGGTGAAATCCGGGAACGCACCGCTCAAGAGTTGAACCGATTGCCGGAACCGTTGCGCTCTCTCCAACAAGATTCCCCCTATCCCGTGGAAATCTCCAACACCCTCAAAAAACTTGCGGAATCACTGGACCGGAACCTTGAACCGCCCCAAACAAAATCATAAGCCTATATAGACTTAATTAGCGGCACCGCCGCCATCGGCCAGCGTGGCGCTCGCTCCCGCGAGGGGGAAATTGCTCACGCCGTGCACCACTCGCCGTGGAGGACAATATTAACGGGCGGCCAGCCTGGGGGCTGGACCCAATATTAACGCGCTATGGATTTATAGCTTTTCGGGGGTCGTGAGCGAAGCGTACCCCTTGTATGTATTCAGGGCCTCGCGTAGCGTCAGGCCCAAGCTTCCTCCCCGTGAAACGGGGTCCTCCCCGCGTTGCGGGGTAGAATCATCCCTCCTGGGCCTGAACAACCAGATCCACATTTTCACGAAGTTGCGGAGTCCATTCTTCCATATCTTTTTCCGAAATTTTCAACAGAGAAATTAGTTTGTTCATGCCAACAGGGACAACAGACTCAATCCCGTCTGCAAAACCCCAGGAGTTGGCAAGGTTTTTTGCCAGGCAAACCACTCCAGACAGTTGATCGGGGATTTCGTTATTTTCCGAGGCATAGCAATTCTTTAGAACCGAGATCAATTGTTCCGGAAGGCCGCAGGTTTCGACTATCTTCACTCCAATATCCACATGCGTGAAACCGAGCGTCCGCTTTTCTATCTCGAGCAAAGACAACTGTTCACACTCCGCTAATTGCATCCATTCCAGCAAAGCATGAGGGCGGTAAGCTGAAAGGGCGATTTTTCCGACTCCATGAATGAGTCCCGCCGTAAAATAAACATCCGTTTCTGTATGCCCCATGCAACGGCCAAGGCCACTGGCCAGGGCGGCAGTAACGGTCATGTGGAGCCAAAGTCTGGAGTGATCTAAGGGGGAATGGAGCCCGCCATTGTCCTGATAGCGTTCCAGGATAGGAGTCGTCAAAACAATATTTCTTATCGCCCCCGGTCCCAGCAGACCTGCCGCCTGTTGAAGTGATGAAATCCTGGAAGCATAGCCGTAGAGAGGAGAATTGGCCGCTTTCAAAACACTCAAGGCAATCGCCGGGTCGTATTGGATTTTTTGCAAAACCGTATAATCCATCGCCGAAGTCCGGCCCAGTTCGTCCAGTATATTGAGGATCTGGCCGGGAAGCGAGGGCAGGCCTTCCGCAGTTACGAATTCATCCACCTTTGAAAATTTCATTGCCACCGCCCATTATGGTTTTGTTTCTCCCGGATTCTTTTGCCTGATAAAGCGCCGCATCCGCAACACGAATCAAATCCGTATAATCCTGGTTTCCCTCATTATTAAACTCCGCGATGCCACAACTGATAGTGACGGAATGAACTTTTCCTTCATGGTCGAACCGGTGGTTTTCCACTTCCTCCCGCACCCTTTCAGCAATTTTCCAGGCCCCGGAACCATTGGTTTCAGGAAGCACCAGAACAAACTCCTCGCCTCCGTACCGGGCCGCGACATCGTGAGACCGGCACATACTTTTTATTATCGAGGCGATGCTGGTCAAAACATCGTCTCCCTCCTGATGCCCAAAAGTATCGTTGACGCCCTTGAAATAATCCACATCCATCATCACCAGGGAAAGCGGGGAGCGGTATCGCCGGCTTCGCAGAATTTCGCTCATTAATGACGCTTCAAGGTGTTGCCGGTTGGTCAAACCCGTAAGCCCATCGGTGACCGACAACCTTTCCGCCTTTTCAAAAGATTGCGCGTTACTGATCGAAAGCGAAATGAATTCGGATACGTTCAGGAAAAAATCCAGATCCGTCACGTTGAGATATCCCTTTTCATTGTCGTTCAGGTTGAGGACCCCGATGATTTCGTTTTCAATCATCAAAGGAATGGTGATAAAAAAGTTGTGCTCAAATAACGGATTATTCACCCTCTGGAAAAACCTGGATTTAGCGTAATCCGATTCCAGGATATAAGAACCCCTCGTTATCGCCTCGCTCATTATTTCCGAATCCCATTGGCGAAGAACCAGGTTCTCTGTTAAATCGGGGTGGTTGTGACTGGCGAGGCTCAGAACATTTTTACTTTTATCAAAAAGAAATAAAGAAAAATAACGAATGAAAAGAATGTATGGAAGTTTGTCCGCCAAAACCTTGTTGATATCCGCCAAACTCATCAAACTGATGCTTTTCTGCAAATAGATCAGGTGATCCAAATGCAAAAGAGATTGCCCCAGCATTTCGTTTTGCTTTTTCAGCAAACTGCGGATGACATTCGATTCTTGCTTCTTCAGTTTTTCAAACCGGTCCTTATCCATAAACGCAGGAGGTTCAGCGGTTAACTACCATCCCTCGACAAAATTATTTTTTTCACGTTGAGAATGAAAGTTTGTCAAAAAAATGACGGCAATTTCAGGAATGATCCAAACACTAAATTTTGATGTAGAATTCTGTTTGTCAAAGCCACATCAATATTATTCAATAAAACAATACTTTCCACAAGAAAAGAAAATTTTAAATATAAATTTTTCAAATGGTTATATGATTCGTTCAAACGCGGACTGGAGCGGTACGAAAATTGCTCATATAATAGATAAGATGTCTAACCCGCACCAGATATTATGTTCCAATCCAACAAATTTCATTCCCTCCTTCGATCCACCATTTGGGTGCTTGTGCTGAGCCTGGCTTTGGCCTGGCCCGCTTTTTCCAAAGGAAACCCTGCATCAAACAACCAGCAGACACCCTTGATCCAGAAAGTTCGAATTGGACCGCATCCACAATACACGCGGATCATTGTGGATTTGAGCTCGCCCACACCTTACAAGGTGAAAGCCGATTTTTTAAGGAAGAGGATAACGCTGACCTTGAACGATGTCCGGTTGAATCCCCGCGTCCAAACCCGGTCGATCAAAGACCGGAACCTGGAGAAAATAGCCATAAATTATTCAGGGCAAACGCTGGAGATCGTTCTGCACCTTAGAAAAATCAACACCCGGTTTTTTCATTTTCTCGATATCGACAAATCTCAAATTATTCTGGATATAAACGGCGAAAAAAAGCCCATTCTGCAAACACAAATCGGAAAACCAGAACCCGGTATCACCCCCAAGCGGGAAGAGCCCCGGTTCAGGAAAAATAAAATCTCGCAACCCCTAAAAAGATTCAAACCCAAAAAACGGGCCCGAGTCGCGGGGATGACGCCCGGAAAGTTGCGGGCGATCAATCGCCAGGATATTGAAAACAAATTAAAAAACGGCTGGGATGAATATCAATCCGCTCTTAAACAGTTTCAGAAAAAAAATTATCCCGAGGCCATTGAATCCTTCAGAAGTTTTGTGAACGCATTTCCTGACAGCAAATATCTTTCGCAAATCTATTTTCTCCTTGCCGAAGCGCAGTATCAGATTGCCTTCCGGGAGCCTCATCCGATCTACGAAAAAGCGTTGGCGGCATATAAAGATGCGTCCCGACGCTTTCCAAAATCCAAATTTTCCGGCCACGGCAACGATAGGATCGCGTTTATCTATTCGGAGATGGGGTATATCCTGGAAGCAAAAACCAAGTACGAGGAAAGCTTAAAATCCAATCCCAAAAGTCTTTATACCTTTGCCCGGAAAAATAATCTTGCCCTCATGATGTTACGGGAAGGCAAATACGAGGAAGCCTATGCCGCGTTTAAGAGATTATTGGTAAAAAGTCCAAAGAATATCGCCGCCAGACCGGCCATCTTTGAAATCGCCCACCACTATTACGAACAAAAAGACTTTAAACGTTCCATCGAAGTTTACAAAGACGGCGCCGCCCGCTGGCCAAGCGAACTCAACGAACAACAAGAAATCAATTTCAATATGGGGAACATCTATTTCCTGCAAAAAAAATATTCCCAGGCGCGGGATCACCTCTTCGACCTGATAAACCTCGCCCCCGACCATCCCAAAGCCCACACGGCTTTGAATATGATTGGAGATTCTTATTTACTGGAAGCCCGGCACCGGAACGCCCTTACGGTATTCGACGAATCCGCTAAAAGAGATTCCGGGAGCAGCGCCTCCCAATATGGAAAAATCCGGATGGCCGACATCGGAGTCATCGACCCCAGGTTGAAGGTGAAGGATATTATCTACAATACCGGTCCCTATTATCAGCCCTTCCAGGCCTACGAGGAAATTCTCAACGATGCAAAAGATGTTGAAATTCTTGCGGAAGTCACATTGAGTCGCGGCATCGCATTTCTCCAGGAACAAAATTACCTGAAAGCCGTAGAAGAATTTAAAAAATTATTGCCCCTGGGTCCCGACTCGCGATTCTACAATAAATCCAAAAAGTATATCCAGCAGGCCCTGGTTTTCTCCGTGGACAAATATTCCCGTCAGGGAGGGGTTTTGCCGATTCTTTATTCTTACAGCGATTTTGCCAACTTGTCCCTTGGCAAAGTGAACACCCTGAAAACAGTGATGCAAATTGGAGAGGCGTATCAAGCCATTGGAATGTTTCCGCAAGCCCTCCGGTTTTACGAACGGGTCAAAAAACTGGACGCAAAAGACCTGTACCGGGACCGCATCTTTCTCAACCTGGGGCAAATTCACCTGGAGCAAAACAACTATAAAGAAGCGGAGCTGGTATCCCGGTCGTTTCTAAAAAATTATCCTAAAAGCCCGCAGGTCCCCATTGCCCTCAAGCTGTTGGCCAGCTCGCATACCGGCAGGAAGCAATACGATCAAGCATTGAAAGTGTATAAAAGACTCTTGATCCGTCATAAAGAAAATATTTCCGAAACCCATTACCTGTTGGGCGAAACCTATCAAAACCTTAACAACCCGCCTGCCGCAATCAGGGAATACCGGCAAGCCATAAAAACTTTCGACCGCACTGCCAGGGTCATTCCCGAAACCATACGCAAGGCATACTATAACCTTGGCTTTGTCCTCTTTCAGAACAGGAAATATGCCGAGGCCGCTAAAGCCCTGCAAGCGGCCAGGCAATTGTTTCCCGAACAACCGCAAACAGATTGGGCCGATTACCTGCTGGTAGAAAGTTATGAGAACATGAAAAAACCCGCCAAAGCCACCGCTACATTGAATGGCCTGATTCAATCAAAAGATACGGACTATCTTTTGAAACAAGTCGCGGAGTCAAAACTAAAATTCCTCGATTGGGAAAAAGAATTTAAAGATACCTTGTAATCCTCTATAATGCTTTGACTGATAGATTCAAACCTCACCTTGCTACACAAATAGTTCATGAGCGAATCCCTCCAGGGGGAAAAACCCCCGAAAGACG
>JADFGI010000466.1 GCA_022567815.1 Nitrospinota bacterium | reverse complement strand
TTCGATACTGCCGCCTCGCCCCACGGTTTCCAATATAAGGTTCAGCACTTTATCCGGCATCAACCCATTGGTGAAGACCCCAAGATAGCTGAAAGGCATCATGTTTTTCAGGGTGTTTGATAAAATGTCCGTGAAGTGTGGATGCAGAGTGGGTTCACCACCCATGAAATTGATCAGGGAAGCGGATTTAATTCTCGGCAACAGCTCTGAAATGAAAAAATCGTAATCCATGGATTTGTCCGGTGTTTGGACGTTCTCTTCCATGTATTCATCGGCGAAGCAATAATTGCATTTTAAATTGCAATAGGTGTTTAATATGATGTTCATTTCACCTTTTCCTCATGGCAGGCATGGCACAATCATTCTGCCCCTGAGCCATACCCTGTTTGACCGGAATGTCTCCAAAAGACCGCCCCGTGGGTCCGGCATAACTGCCCAAGCGAGATTGACATTGATTTCGATTCGCTCGTCTGGAATAGTATGTGCATTATATAATTATTTTCCTGCTGCTGGTCAGAAATCAACTAAATTCCAGAATGGTGAATGTTGTTTCAAGGGTTTATAATGAACGACTCCGCCGCAGAAGGGATATCCGACAAAGGTTTTTATTTTAAAGCCGTAGCCAGCGTGACGCTCCCTCCCGCGAGGGGGAAATTGCTCACGCCATGTAACATTTTTTTGGGCTCGTGAGCATAGCGAGCGGAGGCTAGGGGTTTCCTCCCGCGTAGCAGGCGCTGGTTAATTTTCTTGAAATCATGATTCAATCAAGTCAAAATAAGGTTTTAACACTTAAATTGAGAGCAAAATGTTAGCCTTCGCCAAAGACATCACCCAAACCAAACCCAGACATCCCGAAGAAAACAAAAATTCCGAGCTAAAGGAATACATGGACTACCAGCGAAAATTGGATCACGAGCGTCTCATTTACCATTCGCTGGATCATGCAAAAAATATTCTGCAAGAGAACCTGCAGGAGGCAATGGGAGATCAGGAAAAATTAAAACCTTGCCTGCAACAATCATTTCCCCTTTCCAAGGAATTTGCCGATGCAGACACTCTCATGCTCATGTTGAGAAAACTGGTCAATGGCCAAAACTCCACCAACAACTGGTACCGGATGAATGCTTATTACTACGCTTTGGTTTATGACAGCATGAAGCAGTTCATCAAGTTTTATAATCGTCTGCTTCGGGAAGCGCCCGAAAAAGCTGAAGATTATAAAATTTCCGAAGGGATGGAAATTGATTTTGACGATTGGGTAAGCCTTTATTTCTCTGATCTGGATTTCCACATAGGCAAGGACCTGGGCTACACCCACTATCCTTTCGCCAAGCGAAATGCGGCTATTCAGGAGGAAGTTGAAAAAGAAATTAAAAACGGGAAATCTCGCGAACAAGCTTTGCAGGCTGTAAAGGAACATTTTGAAATTGACGATATTTCCATTAAAGTTTTACTGGATAAAAAAATCGATCAAAAAGACTTGGAACTGTTTTACACCTCCGTTGAGAACCCCATTTACGAATATTTGAATCCCGGGCAGGAAGGAAGGTGGGGGTCGATGGACGGAGAATCTCTTCTGGACCATGCTTATTATATGGGATCCAATTTGAAGATTTGGGAATGGCGAAAACGCGAGCAGGCGGAATCGGTAATGGATGAACTTTTAAAAACCCAGAATAAATAGCCGGCCCGCATCCTCCAAAACTTCATGATCCATCCGATGACTGTTTCCGGTTTGATTCCCTCATGTCAAGATTTCAAAAACATATCTTCATCTGCAACAATCAACGCCAGGCAGATGACCCCAGAGGCTGTTGCGTTGGGCGCGGTTCCCTCGACCTGCTCGACTATGCCAAAGGCCGGGTGAAGGAAATGGGATTGAAGGGCAAAGTGCGGATCAATAAAGCCGGTTGTCTGGATGCCTGCCAATATGGACCGACCCTGGTCGTTTATCCGGACGATGTGTGGTACTCCCCAAAAACCCAGGGAGACATTGAAGAAATCCTGCAGGAACATATCCTCAACGACCGCGTGGTTGAGCGTATCGTAATCCCCTTCAAGAATAAAAGCTGAACCCTCCGCCGCCTCCCCTTTTTTTGCAACGATCCCGCTATTTTTCCGATCGTTTCCTATCCAGACTCTACAATCGCGATGGCCTGAACC
>JADFGI010000078.1 GCA_022567815.1 Nitrospinota bacterium | reverse complement strand
TGGCCAGTGTTCGAGAATTTGCCGACTCTACGAAATTGCCTGTTATCGCCTCGGGAGGGGTGGGCAGTCTTCAGGACATTTCCAATCTGCTAGCCCTGGAATCACATGGAGTGAGCGGCATCATCACCGGAAAAGCGCTTTACGATAAAAATATTTCATTCCGGGAAGCCCGGAAACTGGTGGAACAAGATGCTGGCTAAACGAATCATCCCCTGCCTGGATGTTAAAGATGGCCGCGTCGTCAAGGGAGTCCAGTTCGTGAATCTGCGAGACGCGGGCGACCCGGTTGAAATCGCCGCCGCCTACGAGAAAGAGGGGGCCGACGAGCTGACCTTTCTGGATATCACCGCGTCGCACGAAAATCGGGATACCATTCTCGATGTGGTGGCCCGCACTGCGGAAAAGGTTTTCATGCCGCTGACGGTGGGGGGCGGCGTCCGCAAGATTGAAGATATCCGCAACCTGCTCAAGGCCGGAGCCGACAAGGTGGGCATCAATACGGCGGCGGTGTACAATCCTGAATTTGTCGGGCAGGCGGCCAAACGGTTTGGCAGTCAATGCATCGTGGTGGCCATCGACGCCAAGCAGGTCGACCCGGAGTCGCCGCCGACACCACCCACGCTTGATTGGCGCACCCATCATCCCGGCCTGTTCATCACGCAATCAGCGAATCATCCCGTTTGGCAGGTGTTCACGCATGGCGGCAGGAACCCGACCGGAATCGATGCGGTTAAATGGGCGAGGCAGATGGAAACCTACGGAGCCGGGGAAATCCTGCTCACCAGCATGGACCGGGACGGCACCAAAATCGGTTACGACCTGGCGCTCAACCGGGCCGTTTCCGAGGCAGTCGGCATTCCCGTTATTGCCTCCGGCGGGGCTGGAACTTTGGAACATCTTTATGAAGCCATCGTGGAAGGCAAGGCCGACGCAGTCCTCGCCGCATCCATTTTTCATTTCAAGGAATTCACCATCGGCGAAACCAAGCGATACCTGAAATCCAAAAACATCCCGGTAAGAATCTAACCTCCTCCGCGGAGGGCGAACTTGCTCACGCCGTGCAACATTGCTAGGCTTGGGTTCAAATTTTATCGCTGATCCTCAACTCCTTTTCTTTGCCAGTGGCAAACTTGCTCACGCCCGCTATGCGGGAGGAAAAGCCCACTACGTGGGAGGAAAAGTGGGCCACGCCCGCGGGGTAAAGAATTGGGACTGGCGCTTGCGATCTCCTTATCCATTGCCATCATGCCCCGAAGGGGTAGAAGGGGTAAAACAGGATTCAGTCAGCCATAAATCCATAGAGTGTTAATTTTTAGTAAAATGTCATGCACGGCGTTAGCAAGCTCGCCCTCCGCGGAGGAGCCAGCGTCACGCTGGGCCGCAATGTTGCAATTCGATGGATTTGGCTTCGGTGTCGAGGGTCGCCGGGACACCGAAGGGAAGGGTCCACATTTCCTTGCCGTGGCCAATGGGAAAATTCGTGACGATGGGGATGGACAAGCCGTCAAACATCTCCTGATAATATTGCCCCGTCGACCCGTTTCCGGAATTTTTCGGATGGCAGTTGACCATCTCCCCTAAAACGATGCCTTTAACGTCCCTGAATTTTCCCGCGGCTTTCAATTGCCAGAGCATGCCGTCGATCCGGTATGGGGCTTCATTGACATCTTCGATCAATAAAATTTTGTTCCGGGTTTGAACCTCATAAGGCGTTCCCAGAGACCGGCAAAGCAGGGTGAGGCATCCGCCGGTAATTTCTCCCTTGCCAACGCCGGGGCGGAGAACTCTGGCTTTTGGCGATACCAGCGTTTTGCCGTCAGGTTGACCGGTCAGGAGATCATGAAACTGCTTTTTGGTTTTTTTCATGTCATATTGGCCGAAATTTCCCTCCACCATGGGACCGTGAAACACGACCAGGGAACATTTTCTGACCAAATAGAGAAGAAGCAGAGTGATATCGCTTGCGCCCACCAGGATTTTCGGATTTTTACGGATGACGTTCGGTTTCAGCAAAGGAAGCAGGCGATTGACGCCATAACCGCCACGGGCGCATAGTATGGCTTTCACATCCTGATTTTCAAACATGGACATGAGATCCTGGGCGCGGTCTTCATCCTTTCCCGCAAGGTATCCCCTGCGCGAAAACACATGCTTGCCCAAAACAGGTTCCAGCTCCATGCTTCTAAGAACTTTTAATCCTTTTTCCAGGAGTTTCGGGTCCACCGGACCGGCGGGCGCCACGATGCCCACAGTATCCCCTTTTTCCAGCTTCCTGGGTCTGATTAACTTTTTCGATTCACTCATTTCAAAAACATTTCGAACGATTACAATAGGGTTTTATGGAGGTATCTCCAATAATTCTATATTTTTATGTCAGGCAACTCGCGGGCTCTTATTTCATAAGGTCCGCTCATGGCCCGGAAGCATTTTTAGAGATGCCCATAAGAGGCTCTCTAAAACGGATGTTTTTGGCTTTTGCAATCGCCAATCCCTTAATATAAGGGTTGGCTCATAGTCCAAGTAGAATTTTTAGGGGCACCCATAAACCGCGCAGAAGGATTTTCGTGACTCACATTGCCGCTATCATTCAAGCCAGAATGGGCTCCACTCGTTTGCCGGGGAAAGCCCTGCGTCCCCTGGCGGGCGGGACGCTGACCGAGCATATCATCAAACGTGTTCAGGCGGTAAAGGAAATTGACCGGATCATCCTGGCAATTCCCTTTGGATCTTCAGAAAAACCTCTTGCGGAAATTGCGGAACGATTGGGAATTCAATGCGTGCAAGGTCCGGAAGAAGATGTCTTGCTGAGGTTTATTCTGGCGGGGGACCGGGTGGGAGCGGACCATATTGTCCGCGTTTGCGGGGACAACCCGCTGGTCGATCTCTCTCTCATGCGGTCTCTGATCCACAGGCACACGGCCAAAAACGCGGATTACACCTGTTGCTCCGATCCCATCCCGCTGGGAAGCGGCAGTGAAGTGGTCAAGCTGGACACACTCAAGCAAATTGCCCGGATTACCACCGAGCCTGTTTACAGGGAACATGTCACCACCTATTTTCACGATCACCCCGACTCCTTTCATCTGGAGAAAATTCCAGCCCCTTCTTACCTCAAAGACAATAACGTTCGCCTTACCGTTGACACGGAAAAAGATTTTTATCTACTGGATCAGCTTTACCAAAAATTTTATTTTCCCTCCGAATCGCCTCTCGATCTTGAAGAGATCATTCAATTTCTTGCGAACCACCCCCACCTTTCCACCCATAATTCCGATGTGCAGCAAAAAAACTGGCGGCTGGATTGACGAGCGAATATTTCCTACCTAAGCTAAAAATAGTTCCGGTTAATAAAATATATAGATATACAGTAAAGTTCTAAGATAAACCGCCGATAAACAGATCAGCTTGAATAATAATTGATTTTTAAGGGTTTATGACTACTACCCTATTTAGTATTTTCGGTCAATTATAAAAATAGCTTGAGATTTTTTCAGTGGAAACCGAGGATCGCCACTTTAAATAAAGAACCTGGGGGCACGCAGTAAGTAGTAAAAAGTTTAACAAGAAGTTAATACTGTTTTCAACTCATGGTGGAGGATTAGGAAAATGGCTGTACGAATTTTCAACAACATAGCTTCGCTCAATGCCCAGAGAATTCTGGGACAAAACAACGACCGCCTTGCAAAATCGGTGGAACGGATTGCATCCGGTATCCGTATCAACCGAGGGGCCGATGACGCGGCGGGCCTCGCAATTTCTGAAGCCCTGCGGTCCGACATCCGGGCTCTCCGACAGGGTATCCGGAATGCCAACGACGGTATATCCCTCATAAACGTTACCGAAGGCGCCCTGAACGAACAATCCGGTATTCTCATCCGACTGCGCGAACTGGCCTCCCAGGCCGCTACCGGAACCGTTGGTTCCACAGAACGCGCAACCATTCAACTGGAGTTTGCCTCCCTCCGCAATGAGATTGACCGAATTTCGGCGACCACGGAATTTAACGGGCAGAAATTAATTGACGGTTCCCTGTCCGCCTCTGTTGCCACGGCCAATCAGATCCAGATTCAGATCGGCATCGACAGTACCTCGAATAGCCGAATTAACCTCAACACCGAGGTTAATCTCTCGGCTGTAACCGCTTCCAGCCTTTCTATCGACATACTCGCGGTCTCTACCGCCGGAGCGGCATTGACAGCGCTTGATTCCATCAACACAGCCATTGCTACTGTAACAGCGTCACGGGGAGCGATCGGCGCGGTTCAGAACCGGCTGGTGCGGGCTATTTCCAGTCAGGCCATTACCGTTGAAAACCTGCAAGCGGCGGAATCCGCCATTCGAGACGCGGACATCGCCGAGGAAGTTGCGCTGTTGACCCGGAATCAAATTCTGGTGCAGACGGCAACCGCGGCGGTGGGACAGGCAAACCTCATACCTCAATCCGTATTGCAGTTATTGGGATAATTTAAAAACTGGTAAACATAGTGAGAAAAATGCCTAAAGAAAAAGTTGATCTACTTTCCTCGCCAAAAATTACCACAAGGAAGGCTGAGGACGAGTTCTTGTCAGGGACGGCAATTTTCCTTCACCTATGAATGCACTCATTGCCAGGGGCGGTCTACATCCATGCCCCATGTACCGCCCCTGGCTTTGATTTTCCTCATCCGCTGAAATAACCGATCGCGAAATTTGCAAGCCCACCGCAACCTTCCTTCGCATTTGCCAGAATAACCTTCCACGGCCAGCGTGACGCTGGACCCGATTGGCAACATCTTTCTCTGCAAACTAAGGTTTTCCGGGGATCGCGAGCACAGCTAACGTTTGCCCCGTATCTCATGCCCGCGTTGCAGGGCAGGATATGAAGCCCACTTGCAGGAATCAATTTGAATCGGGTTTTTTCTCCTAAGAATTTTATTAAAGAAAACTTTATTCGCGCCGATACGCCTCATTGAGTATAGGTTTGCCGGAAACAAAAATAGCAAGCCAATCAAAACCATTGAAAAGGGAGGTGCCGCGTAACTAATTGATTCATGGTGAGGAAAGGGATTCCTCACTTAGGGTTAACGCTTGGAGGCGTGTTTTGGCATGGAGGCCAAAACAATAACCCGAAAAAAACCTTAAATCATGGAGGATGAGGCAATGCCAGTTCGAATCTTCAACAATATTCCCTCGCTCAACGCCCAAAGAATATTGGGTATCAACAACGACCGTCTTGCGGTATCGATAGAACGTATTGCGTCCGGTATCCGGATCAATCGTGGCGCCGACGACGCGGCGGGTCTCGCCATATCCGAGGCATTACGCTCAGATATCCGCGCTCTCAGACAGGCAGTAAGAAACGCCAATGACGGTATTTCTCTAATCAACGTTACCGAAGGCGCTCTGAACGAGCAATCGGGTATTCTTATCCGCCTGCGGGAGCTCTCTTCTCAAGCCGCGACGGGAACCGTCGGGTCCACGGAACGCGCCACCATTCAATTGGAGTTCGATCAGTTGAGGAAGGAGATTGACCGAATTTCGGCAACCACGGAATTTAACGGGCAAAAGCTGGTGGATGGTTCACTAGCGAACACTATCGCCAGCGAAAATCAGATTTCGATCCAGGTGGGGATCGATTCTTCTGCAAACAGCAGAATCAACCTCAATACCGAAGTAAATCTTGGGGCGATAACCGCTTCCAGTCTGGCCATCGACATACTTTCCGTCACCACAGCAGGAGCCGCATTAACGGCGCTTGATTCCATCAACACCGCCATTGCTAAGGTAACAGCGGCTCGCGGCGCGATCGGCGCGGTCCAGAACCGGTTGGTGCGAACCATCGCCAACCTTTCCATTACGGTAGAAAACCTGCAATCAGCGGAATCAGCCATCCGGGATGCGGATATCGCCGAGGAAGTGGCGTTGCTGACACGGAATCAAATCCTTGTCCAGGCGGCAACGGCGATGGTGGGTCAGGCCAATCTGATTCCGCAATCCGTCCTGCAGTTGCTCAGTAAAAAAATCGTTCTGGACGAAATGGTTTGATTATAAATCCGGGGGGATAACATCCCGTCAGGCACGAAGCCTGGCGGGATAGTTAAAAAGAAAAAGCGTCTCTTTTTAAAGGGGCGCTTTTTCTTTGAACATTCAATGAACGACCCCGCCGCAAGCGGCCAGCGTGACGCTGGACCCAGTGTTAACGTGCGATGGGTTTTTGAAGAATTAATAGTTTCCCTATAATCCTAAGGGCTCGTGAGCAAGTTCGCCCTCCGCGGAGGAGTCTGCCCCGCATCTCCTCCCCGCGTTGCGGGGCGGGGTATGAAACCCACTGGTGGGAATAAATGTGATTTGGGAAGGTCCAGGAGGAAGGGGTCAACTAAAACTTGCGGCCAGACGGCCAAGTCGCGCTACGAAGCCGGATTTATTTTTGGCCTCCAGGTATTGCAGGATTTCTTCATCTGAGCAGGAAAGGGAAGGGACGGACGAATTTTCGCAATGGATGCTTTGGGCCACCATGTCTACCCGCTGGCGCAGTTCCTTGTCCTTATCGTAAAACAAGGCGCCCCGGTTGTTGGTGATGTGGATGATTTTGTGTTGCGGCATCATTCCCACGATGCGAATGCGATTTTTGTATTCTTCGTATTTATCCAGAGTATCCAGATACTCTCTCATCCGCCGCAGGCAGTCGGATATTTCATCGTTTCCCTGACAACGATTAAAAAGCAGACCTATTTTTTTATTGCGCAGGGTTTCTTCCACGGCGCGGTGGCCATTTGCCGCAACCAGCCGGTTGACGTAGGCTTTGTCAAGTCCTGTCAATCGGTCGTGATTAAAATCCTGCAAAAATTCTTCATAATAATCAATGAAGGAATGAAGCGCGTCCAGGCTTCCGCTGACGGCGATGCGGTTGCTCATGTCGAACACCAGAATGACATGATCCAGGATGTTCATGAGGGAGGAGATATGATTGACGCCTCCGGCGGGGGTGTCCAAAATGACATGATCGAACTTTTCGCACACTTCATTGAGAAACTCCAGAAACAACTGGAGAAAAACCGGTTCGTTGATTCTTTTCCGGTGATTTTTTTTACCCATGATCGGCACTTCGCCGCCAATGATGGAAAAACCGTACTCTTCGATAAAATTGACATAATCCTCGACCAGCGGACGCGAGTTTTCCTGCATATGGCCCATATGGGCCTTAATGCCTGAAATGTCTATACTAAGTAACAGGGGAGCCAGGGTTTGCAAGTGCGCCGGGCTCTCGATTTTTTCCCGTTGCAGAAACAAATCGTACACTTGGTTGCCGAACTCGAAATCGAAAAAGTGGAACAGGTTCGTGTCGATAGTTTTATACAACACCAGGCTTTTAGCCAGTTGACGGCTGTTTGCGGAGAGGTCCCCATCCAGATAACTTTTGAAGGAGCTGATGATCCTGTAAACGGTTTGCAGGGTATCGGACTGGTGGGTTTTGTTGGCCAGGGTTTCAAAAAGATCGTAGAACGTTTTGCGGGGATGACTGTCCAGAATGCTGGAGATGGTGGGCAGGCGCAAATCCAGGTCTATCAGGCATACCCGGCTTTTCGCGCCCTTTATCTTCTGCGCACCCGCCAAGGCCGCGGCAATATTAATGGATAATGTGGTCTTTCCAATCCCCCCCTTGGGGCCAATGATTGAAATGATGGCCATCTATCTAACCCTCCTTGATTAAACTCCCGGCGATCACCAGAGTGATTTCGCCCTTCCATTTCCTTTTCCCTGCCATTTCCGCCAGATCCTTTAAATTACCGCGAATCACTTCTTCATACATTTTGGTCAATTCCCTGGCCAACGCGGCTTTGCGATTTCCCATGACTTCGTATAATTCACCCAAGGTCTTTTGGATGCGATGCGGGGATTCGTAAAGAACGATAGTGCGTTTCTCACCAGCCAATTCTTTCAATCGGGTTTTCCTTTTTTTCTTTAGTGGCAGAAAACCTTCAAACACAAAACGATCCATCGGCAATCCGGAAACCGTAAGCGCCGCTAAAACAGCCGATGGTCCCGGCAGGGACTGCACCGTAACGCCTTCCGCCAACGCCAGTTGTACCAGATGGTATAAAGGATCGGAAATTCCAGGAGTTCCGGCATCGGAAACCAACGCCACATCTTTTCCCTCATTGAGAATGCTGATGAACTTGCCGGCCTTTTTCTCCTGGTTATAACTGTGAAAACTGGAGAGTCTTGTCTTAATATGATAATGATTCAGTAAAATCCGGGTTCTGCGAGTGTCTTCCGCGGCGATCACATGCACCTGCCGGAGAAGTTCTACCGACCGGCGGGTGATGTCTTCCAGGTTACCGATTGGTGTACTTATAATGTAAAGGACGCCTTTTGCGTCGGTTTCCATGCCATTGTTTTTCATAGCGGAGAATTCCGCATAAACATTAAACAGATAATTGCTGGGGACGGGGTTGAATTGGAGAATTGGGCTTTCATGGAGGGGATCTGCCTGGCCGGGAGCCCGGATTTTAATTGGGCGTGGAATGAATTTTCACTGGAAGGAATCTCTAAAATTAATATTTTCTGGCCTTTGTAACCAGCGTAACGCTGGATCAAAAGTTTACGTTCGATGGGTTTTTGAAAAATCATTAGTTCTCAATTAACCCGGAGTTTTTTGGTCTCAGGTGTGCGGTCTGCAGTCTCCCTTTATTATTAGATTGGCTCATAGTCCAGATGGAATTTTTCGATACGCCCTGGAGTCAACCTCTACCGGTACTGGTTCCGCTCTCTTCTTTTTTTTTCAACGCGACGATTTTGTTTCCCTGGCCGGACATATCACACTGGCCATCCAATAAACCGCCGATTTCCACGTGCAGGGCCTTGGCTTTTATCGACCCCACGATCTGGCCGGTGGAATGAAGTTCAATTTTCTCGGTGGCGATCACGGTTCCTTCAATCTTTCCCTTGCAGATAACCGTTCCGGCTTTGATATCGGCAATGAGCCTTCCGGATTCGCCGACGATGAGGGTGTCTTCGGTAATCACCTGACCCTCGAAGCGGCCATCAATTCGCACGGTTCCCTCAAAAGTCAGAGATCCGTTGAACACCGCATCCTCGCCCATATAGGCCTTTAGCTGATCGTCTCCCTTTTTTTGCGCCATTCCATTGTCTCCGGAATATTAGTATTAAGATCTGTCTTTCAACCGATTTTTTTTACAATCATGCCCCGGATGCGTTCCAGGTCATCGTTCGAATAATAAGTAATCACCACCTTGCCGCCCTTTTGGTTCGGGATTATTTCCACTTTAGTTCCCAACTTTCGTCCCAGTTCCGTTTCCAGAGTCTTGAGAAAAATATCCTTCTTTTTTTCAGGCGCCTTCGGTGAGGAAGATGTTTTCAACTGCCGGACCCGCTCTTCGGTCTGGCGGACATTCATGTCATTTTTCTGGATTTCCCGTCTTAGTGCCTCGATATCCTTCGCCGACTCAAGACCCAGCAAGGCGCGTGCGTGCCCCATGGAAAACCGCCCGGCGACCATGTCTTCCTTCACTCCCTTCGGCAGTTTCAGGAGCCGCAGGGTGTTGGCGATGGAAGCGCGGTTTTTGCCCAGCCGTTTGGCCAGTTTTTCCTGGGTCAGGCCAAACTCGTTGGCCAACTGCGAGTATGCATTGGCTTCTTCAATGGGATTGAGATCGTGGCGATGAATGTTTTCAATGATTGCGATTTCCAGGGACTCGGCAGTGCTGACCTCCCGAATGATGGCGGGGATTTTTTTGAGACCGGCCTTCTTGCCTGCCCGCCAGCGGCGTTCACCGACGATCAGCTCATAATGATTGCCCTTGCCCTTTTGGACAATGACTGGCTGAAGAATACCCTTCTCCTGAATGGAAAGTACCAGTTCTTCCAGTTTATCGTCATCAAAATATTTTCTGGGCTGGAGCTTGTTGGGAACAATGTCATCGACCAGGATCTCCGCCGGTCCGGGCCCGACTCCACCGGATTGAGGAACGCCGATCTCAAAATCGGGAATCAGGGCGTTGATGCCTTTTCCGAGCGCTTTTCGATTCATGCGACAGGCTCACCCATAGGGGTTGTTTCTAAAGTTTCGGTTCTTGAGCGAGAGATAATTTCCTTGGCCAACTCTATATAGGAATCCTCCCCCCGGGACCGTCTGGCCTAAAGAACC
>JADFGI010000465.1 GCA_022567815.1 Nitrospinota bacterium | reverse complement strand
CGGCACCTTTATGTATCACACGGGTTTCAACGTGATGAAACAGGATGCCCTCGGCCTGGGCGGTTTAGTCGTTGTTCATCCCAAGGACGAGAAAAACAAACCAGACAAGGAATTTGCAATTATGTTACAGGAATGGACTTTCTCACCTGGCAATCCCAATCCAAACCTCGCATCCATGGACTTCAACTGGTTTACTTTTAACGGCAAGAGCGCCCCCAGCATCGATATCATGAGAATCAAACAAGGACAACGGGTGCGCATCCGTCTGGGCAACCTCAGTATGCAAAGTCACCCCATTCATATTCATGGCTATGCCTGGAAGGTCGTGGGGACGGAAGGAGGCCCCATCCCGGAATCGGCACAATGGTCAGGAGCGACGATCAATGTGCCGCCAGGCACCACTCGGGATGTCGAATTTGTAGCCTGGAACCCTGGTGTCTGGCGTTTTCATTGTCATAGACTGCATCATATTATGAATGCCATGGCCGACATGCCCATGGGGATTATGCCGCACGGAGGTATGTTCACCCTGGTCCATGTTGAACCCAAAGACCCCAATGCCAAGTGGGTCCATCCCAATCAGTAAAAGGAGACCCTCATGAAATTATTCAAAATTCTTGCCATTTTGATTATTCCTTTGCTGGTTACAGGGTGCGCCACCGTCAATCCACAGGAGGATTTTGAAGCCGTTTCTTTATCGAGCAAAGCGAAAACCGGTTACGCCGTCACCTGGCAGCAAACTCCGGAAGATGAAGCGCAGACCGATAGAGCCGTGGAGGAATTACTGATGGACGGCGTGACCCACGACGAAGCAGTACGTATTGCTTTAATGAATAACCGGGACCTTCAGGCCAAGTTTGAGTTTCTTGGCATTGCAAGAGCCGATGTCGTTCAGGCGGGTTTGTTTTCTAATCCATCAATAGGCGCCCTGTTTGAGTTTCCGACAACAGGTTCTTTCGGGGTCGGTCTTGACATGGATCTTTTGTTTTCCTTGTCCGATCTCTGGATGGTGCCATTGCGTCGGGAAATAGCTTCCTTCGACGCTCAGAGAGTGACGATGCAAGTTATTGCAGAAATTCTTAAAACAGCCGCCGCGGCGCGCGACGCCTTCAATGAAGTCCTCTTTCAACGAGCGTTATATACTTTCAGTCAGGAAAATATTCAGTTATTTCAGTTAGCTTTTGATAAAACCAAACTCTTTTATCAATCAGGCCTGGTTAGTGATCTGGATCTTTCCCTTGCTGAAAGTTCTCTTTACGAGGGCAAGTTGACGCAGGCCAGGGTCGAGGCTGATCTTCAGTCCGCTCAGGTCGAATTGGTACGACAACTAGGACTGGATCCTCTGGAATCGAAAATTAAAACCCAGGGGAAATTACTTGAAACCCAAACCGTCAGCCTTACGCCTATTCAAGCCTGGAACTATGCTAAGGATAACCGTGCCGATTTAAAAATATCCCGTTTTCAGATCGAACAGTCAAAGTGGGTTCTCAAACTTCAAAAAGCCAGAATATATGGCGATGTAAATCTAGGTGGAAATTTCACCAGGGAATTGGACAATACCAAATCATTTGGCCCGCTTCTATCTTTTCAAATTCCCATTTTTGATCAAAATCAAGCGGGCATAGCGCGAGCCCAATACCAATTGCGTCAGGCTGAAAAAAACCTGGCCGCAACAGAGGCAACAGCCCAGGAAGAGATCCTTCATCTGATTCGTGAGCTAAAATTTCAACACGATAACGCCACCTTACTTCGCGATAAAGTACTGGTTCTAGATAGAAAAACAGAAAAATACGCGCAAAAATTTGTCAAGGCCATGCAAATCAATGCTTTTTTTACCATTGAAGCTCGCCGCCGTGTGCTCAATACGTTCCGCAGGTATCTGGAAGCGCGACGCGATTACAGGCGGATAGAATCGCAATTGGAAGTGGCTCTTGGCGGGAAAATGCCTGCTCAATAGCCATAGGTTGATTTAAGGCCATAAAGAAATTGTGTATATCTGTTCCTTTAATTTGGCGATTTAAAAGACTCGGTGGAGTTTTTACCAGCTCGCTCCTTAATCGACCAACAAAGTTATGGTTGCGAGTTGAATCCGCGCCGGTTTTTAATCCCATTGAGATAAATAACAATGGTAATGGAGATCACATATTATGCCCCAGCTTGAGATCGTTGAATCG
>JADFGI010000077.1 GCA_022567815.1 Nitrospinota bacterium | reverse complement strand
CAACTCAGGGTTTTCATTATCAGTTTTCGGTTGCAGGTCCAATGAGCTTGTTGCAAGGAAATCATCTGTGGTTTCCTGATCCAGAGTGAGTTGTTTTGCAAAGGATGCGGATTCCATATCCTGGAAAATGGAATCTTTTTCAATACTCAAGTCGGGGAAGTCCTTTTCAATGTTCAATGCAGGAACATCCTGATCATGGTTTGCTACGGGTGAATTATCAATTGAAATGTCCTTGAATTTTTCCTTTAAGTCGATCAAAGGTTTTTCAAATTCAAAGTTTTTCATCTCATCCATTAATAGGTCGAGCCGTTCATTCGATTCATTGCTTGATTCTTTTGCCTTGAACAAGGTGTAGGGCAATCCAAACAAAACCAGTAAGGTGATAATTGAGATCAGGGGATTATCCAAAATTTTATCCCAAAAAAATCCCAAGTCGTCCAAAAACTGGAAACTTTCAGGATCGAACAGGGAATTTACCTGGAGACTTATTGACTCCCAGATTCCCTGAATGTTTAAATTTGTGAAAAAGCCTTCCATCATAAGTGTGAGGAATCACCAGGGAATCAGAAATTCAATCGGTAAAACTCCCTCGATGTTTGCCTAAAATATAAATTTCTAAAAAATATTTAAAATATATTGAAAACAAAGGTTTTAAACTTGGATAAAAAGCATAAAGCCCGATTTGCCAAGTAATTATCTTAACACATTCATAGAAAAAGCAGAATAATTAATGCCTTGGTTGATGGGAGGCATCGTCAAGGTTGAATTTTTCGCGCCGACCAAAAATGTTATAATCCGTTTCTTGCGGAAATTGATTGAAATTTACAGGTCTGTTTATGGAAAAAATTTCGGTTACGGTTATTACTCTTAATGAGGAGAAAAACATTGAGAGATGTTTGAAAAGCCTGCAATGGGCCGATGAAATTGTGGTTCTGGACAGCTTCAGTTCTGACCGGACGGTGGAAATTTGCAGGAATTATACAGAAAAGGTGTTCCAGGAAAAATGGCAGGGCTATGGCAAACAAAAAAATCTTTGCGCTTCCCGGACAAGTCAACGGTGGGTATTGAATATCGATGCGGATGAAGTCGTCAGTCCGGAATGCGCGAAAGCCATTCAGCAGGAATTAAAAAATGGGCCGAGGCATCCGCTGTATCAGTTTCCGCGAAAGAATTTTTTCGGACACCGGTGGGTGCGCTTTGGCGGATGGTATCCCGATAAAATTTCAAGGCTTTACGACAAGACTAAAATTTCTTTTAAGGAATCCAGGGTGCATGAAAAACTGAACCCGGATGACGACTCAGGGTTCATTGGTGAACCCTTGCTCCACTATTCCTATGATGGTTTGGCGGATTACATGGACAGACTGAACCGTTACTCCACCCTTTTTGCCGAAGAGAAGAGTCAGTCGGGGTGGACCGCCGGTTGGGCACACCTTTATCTTCGTCCTCCGCTGACATTTTTCAATAACTTCATTTTTCGTCAAGGGTTTCGCGAAGGATTTTTAGGGATGTTTCTGGCGTTGTCGGCGGCGTTTTATACCTACCTGAAATATGCCAAGACGCGAAAAATTTGAGGCCGGAGGAATCTCATTTTTAGCGGTCTACTTATAACGTTATGAATTAAATGTGATTTACGGTAAAATAGCGGGAAAGGTGTGCGGTTTTTGCGAGAAAATGCCTTTCTTTATTGCCTTTGGCTTCTCCAGAGACAATTACAGCATCTCCGACCTCAAATGAACGATACCGCCGCAAGCGGACAGGTATCCGCCAAAGGTTTTCAATTAAAAGCCGTGGCAAGCCATAGGGTATAAAACCCGCTGGTGGGAATCAACCCATACACGTTAACCCGATTTTCAGAGGTTGTTTTGAACAAGACCCAATTAATGCTTTTAATGACACCTGTCATATTGTTTTCTTTGACAGTACACGAATATTCCCACGGCAAAGTGGCTTTCCTGCTTGGCGATGACACCGCCAAGCGCCTGGGAAGACTGACTTTTAATCCCTTGAAACATTTGGACATATTGGGAGTTCTGTTCTTTTATTTTGTAGGATTCGGGTGGGCCAAGCCGGTTCCCGTGGATTGGCGAAACTTTCAAAATCCCCGCAGGGACATGATGTATGTTGCCATTGCGGGGCCTTTGTCAAACGTGGCCCTGGCGGTGGTTTGCGGGTTTTTTATCCGCATAATTTCACCGGAAGACAATCTTATCGCTTTCATATTGCTCAGTTTTGGGGTTTATATCAACGTGGCCCTGGCCATTTTCAACATGCTTCCGGTGGCCCCGTTGGATGGTGGAAGCGTTATCAAGGGGCTGGTTTCCCACGAAATGGCCGACACAATATCGAAATACGACCGGTTTGGCGCTTTTCTCATTATCGGGATTTTTTTGCTCGACCATTTCGCGCACACCCGAATTCTGGGGACGGTTTTGTTATTGCCGATCAACTATGCGGTCCTGTTTTTGACCCAGGAAACGTTCCCTATGTTACAGCAGGTTTTAATGGCGAGTTTTAACTGATTACCGAAATTTGGCGGAAAATCGATGAAGCGAAAAAGAATTCTGAGTGGTATGCAGCCATCTGGAAAACTGCATTTGGGAAACTATCATGGCGCCCTCAAAAACTGGCTGGCCCTGCAAGAGGACTACGACTGTTTTTATTTCATCGCCGATTGGCATTCCCTGACCACTCTCTACGAGAAACCCCACCTCATCAAAGAGTTTTCGTTTGAAGTGGCGGTGGACTGGTTGAGCTCCGGCCTGGACCCGGAGAAATGCACCCTGTTCGTGCAGTCGGATATCCACGAACACGCGGAGCTTCACCTGCTATTGTCAATGATCGTTCCGGTTCCCTGGCTGGAAAGAAATCCCACATATAAGGAAAAGCAGTTGGAGGTCAAGAATGTGGACATGAGTTCCTACGGATTTTTGGGTTATCCCGTGTTGCAGACAGCGGATGTTTTGCTTTATAAAGCCGATTATGTTCCCGTTGGAATCGACCAGGTGCCGCATCTGGAAATTTCACGCGAGATCGTTCGCCGGTTTCATAATTTGTACAAGAAAAAGGTGTTTGTGGAACCCGCCGCGAAGATTTCGGAAATTCCCAAGCTCAATGGAACCGATGGACGCAAAATGAGCAAGAGTTATAATAATGCCATTTACCTGTCCGACACCGAAAAGGAAATCAAGAAAAAGGTCCTGAGCATGCTGACCGATCCGCAACGGGCTCGCCGGGATGATCCGGGCGACCCGGATGTGTGCAACCTGTTTCCATTTCATAAATTGTATTCATCAAAGGAGATGCAGGAGGAAATCATTCCCGCCTGCCGGACAGCGAAAATCGGTTGTGGAGATTGTAAATTAAAACTGGTCGATTCCATGCTGGAAGGTCTGCGACCGATGATGGAAAAACGCCAGGTGATTGCCTCCAAGCCCAAGGAAGTAAAAGAAATTTTGCGTGCGGGTACGGAGAAAGCCCGGAAAGTCGCCAGCGCAACTTTGCGCGAAGTAAAAGAGTGTATGAAAATATAGGCCAGCCTGGGGGCTGGACCCAGTGCAAAGGTGCGATGGGTTTTTGAGGAATTAATAGTTTTCCGATAATCCTAGGTTTTCAGGGCCTCGCGTAGCGTCAGGCCCACTCTTCCACCCCACGTAGTGGGGAGAAATCCCTGTAGTGTATAATTTTTTTCTAATATCTAACGTCAATAAAAATTCCAATGGACTATAAAGAAACGCTGAACCTCCCGCAGACTGATTTTCCAATGAAAGCCAACCTCACCAGGAGGGAGCCGGAAATTCTCGCCCGCTGGGAAAGTGAAGATCTCTATGGAGAGATTCGCAAACAATCCAGGGGAAAACCCAAGTTTGTGTTTCATGATGGCCCTCCATACGCCAATGGGCATATTCATATGGGGCACGCCCTCAACAAAATCCTGAAAGATTTCATTGTCAAAATCATGACCATGAAAGGTTATGACGCCACCTTTATTCCGGGGTGGGATTGTCATGGATTGCCCATCGAACATCAGGTGACCAAAAAGCTGAAGGAAAAAAAGCTGACTCCCGGCAAAACGGAAGTTAGAAAATTGTGCCGGGAATATGCCGATGGCTTTGTCAGCATTCAAAGAGATGAGTTTATCCGTTTGGGAGTATTTGCGGATTGGAACAAGCCATACCTGACGATGGATTATTCCTATGAAGCGACTATCGTGCGCGAATTTGGAAAGTTTGTGATGAGCGGCCAGGTCTATCAGGGATTAAAACCCGTTCACTGGTGTACCTCCTGCCAAACAGCGCTGGCGGAGGCGGAAGTGGAACACGCCGACCGTTCCTCGCCATCCATTTATGTAAAATTTCCTTTGAAGTCCGGTCTTCCTCCGCCTTTTGACTTCCTGGATAAGAATAAAACCTTTTTCGTTATCTGGACGACGACTCCGTGGACGCTTCCCGCCAACCTTGCGGTCTGTCTGCATCCGGATTTTCAATACGCCGCGGGGGAAATGAGTGGCGAGGTCTATATCGTTGCCGACGACCGCCTGCCGACGTTGGTTGAGGAATGGGGCATTAAGGATTATAAAATCCTGGAAAAGTGTGAGGGTAAAGAATTGGAACATGCCGTGTGTCGGCATCCGTTTATCGACCGGGACTCAAAGGTCATCCTCGGAGGCCACGTGACGCTGGAGCAGGGCACCGGCTGTGTCCATACCGCGCCCGGTCATGGGCAGGACGACTATGTGGTCGGCAATAAATACGGTTTGGAAACCTATAATCCTGTGGATGACGCCGGTGTGTTCGTTCCGGAGGTGGAACATTTTGGCGGCCAATTTGTCTTCAAGGCGAATCCGCTCATCATCGACAAACTTCGTGAAAATGGAAATTTACTGGCGGACGCAACCATTCAACATTCCTATCCGCATTGTTGGAGATGCCATAAGCCCATCATTTTTCGGGCGACGCGTCAATGGTTCATTCCGATGGACAAAAACGGTCTCAGGGAAAAAGCGCTGTCAGCGATCGACCGGGTGAAATGGATTCCGTCGTGGGGGAAGGAACGGATTTACAGTATGGTGGAGAACCGGCCCGACTGGTGCGTGTCGCGGCAAAGGGCATGGGGCGTTCCCATCACCATTTTTACTTGCGTCGAGTGCAAGAAAATCCTGCAATCGGAGGAAGTGTTCCGTCACATTGTTGAGTTGGTGGAAAAGAACGGGGCCGACTTTTGGTTTGAAAAGACAGCCGGGGAACTTTTACCTTCCGGCGTTCGTTGCTCCTGCGGCAGTGAAAAATTTGCCAAGGAAAACGATATCCTCGATGTGTGGTTCGACTCTGGCGTCAGCCACGCGGCGGTGGTGGAGAATAATTCCCAATTACAATGGCCGGCGGACCTTTATCTGGAAGGCACCGACCAGCACCGGGGCTGGTTTCACAGTTCCCTGCTGGAATCCATCGGGACCCGCGGGAAGGAACCGTATAAAGCCGTGTTGACTCATGGCTATGTGGTCGATGGCAAGGGCAAGAAAATGTCCAAGTCAGCGGGCAATGTCATTCCGCCGCAGAAGATCATCGATCAGTTTGGAGCGGATGTTCTTAGGCTCTGGGTGGCGTCGGAGAATTATCGCGAAGACATTCGCCTGTCTCAGGAAATTCTTAAGCGGTTAACGGAGGCTTACCGGAAAATTCGCAATACATTTCGCTATTTTCTTGGGAACCTGAATGACTTTGATCCGCAAAACGATCAGGTTCCCATCAACGATTTGATGGAGATCGACCGGTACATTCTTTACCGGTACAAGTTACTGGCAGATAAAATATTAACAGCTTATGAAAATTATGAGTTTCATGTATTTTACCAGTCCTTCTATAAATTTTGCGTGGTGGATCTCAGCAATTTCTATTTTGACATCTTGAAGGATCGGCTTTACACTTTTCCCAGATTATCCCAAGAGCGTCGTTCGGGGCAAACGGCATTGTATATTTTGTTGCGTGACATGGCAAAACTGATGGCGCCGGTTCTGAGTTTTACCGCCGAAGAAGTTTGGTCACATATGCCACAAGAGGAAACGTCCGGGAAAAAGAGTGTTCACCAGAGTTTGTTCCCCGATGTCTCGCAATACCATTTTGAAGACGAGTTGATCGGCAAATGGGAAATGCTGGTGGCGTTGAAAGGGGAGGTGAGCAAGGCGTTGGAACTTTGTCGAAAAGACAAGGTGATCGGTCACTCCCTGGATGCCGTGGTCCAACTGGTTTTACCGGATAATATTCGCACGGTACTGAAAAACGATTTTGAAGACGATTTGAAATTTATTTTCATCGTTTCCCAGGTCGACCTTGTGAACAGCCTGGAAAACGAAACGGGTGTTTATAAAAGTGAAGAGCTGGAAGGCCTGCAAGTGCTTTCCAAACGCATGGGTGGACAAAAATGCGAGCGGTGCTGGAATTACTTTTTAGAATCTGCCCAAACAACGGAGCAGGCCAACATTTGCCCTCGTTGTGTTAACAACCTGCAATCAGCGACGGCATAGATTCCCTTGAATAATAAATACCTGACGCTATTCCTGATGTCCAACACCTTGATCCTCGTGGATCAATACACCAAGTTTCTGGTCAATACACATATTCCGCTTTATTACTCGATAAAGGTGATTGATGATTTTTTCAATATCACCCATGTTCGCAATCCCGGAGTGGCTTTTGGGTTGTTTGCCGATCAGGATTCCGAGTACAAGGTCTTGATCTTTATTTTAATCTCCTCAGTGGCCATATTAGCGATTCTTTTCATTTATTATCAAACTCCAGATGAAAAAAAGATGGTGCGGACTGGTCTCATCATGATTTTCAGCGGCGCGATCGGTAATCTCATCGACCGGATTGCTTACAAGGAAGTGGTCGATTTTATGGATATTTTTTACAAAAACTATCATTGGCCTGCCTTTAATTTTGCGGATGCATGCATTACCATAGGTGTAGGATTGATGATTATAGACCTTTTTCAGGGTCATCCGGAGGAAAAGGATCCTCCGATTCTTCGCGGCCAGCCTTAGCCAGCCTAGGGCTGGATCAAATATTAACGCGCTATGGGTTTATGGCGGATTGAATCTCGCTTCGTGAAACCGTCAATTGCGAGTCTTTCGAAAAGAGAACTTTGATTAAGAGAGTTTTTGAAAAAGGATTAACGATTGTGAAGACTGAATTAATTTTGGCGAAAAAGAGTTCTTTAGAAAATCCCCCTAACCCCCTTTAAAAAGGGGGAATCGGTTACTCCCCCTTCTACGAAGGGGGCTGGGGGGATTTGGTCATTCCATGCGCCTAGGCCAAAGGAAATACTTTTTCAGCAACCTGTTAGTTTTCCCGGTTATTATGTACCCCATCCTATTAGAGTTCGGTTTCATAAAAATATTCACCTATGGCCTTTTGGTGGCGACCGGTTTTTTTGCCGCAATTCTCCTTGCCTCCCATCTGGGAAAAAAGGAGGGTTTGGATCCACAGAAAATAATCGACCTGTGCTTTTATCTTCTGGTTTCTTCCCTTCTGGGAGCCAGGTTGTTGTATGTAATTGTGGAGCATAAATATTTTTTCGCCAATCCGTTGGAGATTTTTAAATTCTGGAAGGGAGGTCTGGTTTATTACGGCGGTTTGATTTTCGCCATGATCGTGGCGGTACTGTATATGAAAAAGAAGGAGATGCCCGTGTGGAAGGTGGCGGACATTCTGGCTCCTTCCATAGCGATAGGCCAGGCCATTGGCAGATGGGGCTGTTTCTTTGCCGGTTGCTGTTACGGGGTGAAAACCGATGTTCCCTGGGCGATAGTGTTTACCGACCCCAATTCCCTCGCGCCTTTAGGGATTCCTTTACATCCAACGCAGATTTATCTTTCGATCAACGCGGTGGTTATTTTTTCCATCCTGATGTGGCTGAGTAAACGCAAATCGTTTGACGGGCAAATCATTTGGGCGTATGGCGTTCTTTATTCGATTGGCAGATTTCTCATCGAATATTTGCGTGGAGACGACCGGGGTTATGCGGTCGAAAGTTTGTTTTCAACTTCCCAATTCATCGGCATCATCTTTTTTGGCATTTCCGTTTTTATGTTATTCAACATGAGCAAAAACAGGACGGGATCTTCCCTTTCTTCAAAATGAGCGAAGGTGAAAATATTTATCGGCCTTTATACACGGTGATGATCCGTCGCGGTGATAAAGTGGTCAAGGGCATTCCCACGAAAATGCTTGTCCCTTATATTGAAGGCAAAAAATTGTTGCGGACCGATGCCATTTCCGGGGATGGTGTCAAATGGACCAAGCTGGACCAGCATTTTCAGCTCGCCCGGTATTTTAAAGATGAAACCTCTCCTGAAGTTCTTCGAGACGCCCCATCCCCCTTTCCACAGGACGACGACTCCGAACATGCGGTGGATTCCCTTAGTTCCCAGGATGATGAGGAACCAGCTTCCCCGCCTCCTGCATTCTCAAAAATTGAGAATCAATTGAACCAGATGGCAGAAATGCTTAAAGATCTAAACAGGTGATCCCTTCTTAACGTTTTTGACCGTTACAGGGTGTGGTCATCACTCGATTTGAAGGCGATGATGTTGTGTTCGCCGAAGTCCAGGGGTTCCACGGTTTTGGGATACAGGGTATCCACGAAACGTTTCGAGGCGGGGGAGTTCTGGTGAGTGGCCAAGGCGGCCTCATCTTTAAAGATGATGGTGTGATGAAAACTCATGGGGTCCAACATGTCCTGCCGGGCCAAATAAAACAAGATTCCAGGTTCGTTTTCTTTTACATAATCAACCAGATCCTTGATGACCTTCTTGCACTCTTTGCTGAATTCAGGGCGTACCTGGTATCGCGCTGTTATGCAAATGGGCATGAGGCCAATCTCCCGGGGAAGGGGGGGCAAGAGGGTACTTGAGGGATAGGTCGGACAATCGAGTCGATTTTGCCCCGGCCTTTTTGGGTGATTCGCTAATGCGGAAAAATCAGTTGGCCTTACAGTCGCAATTCACACGCCCACATCTTCAATCAACGATGGCTTTAATTATTTGGCCACCACATTTTCAGCTTGCGGACCTTTGGGTCCGGAGGTGATTTCAAAATCAACCGCTTGTCCTTCGGCCAGGGTTTTGAATCCATCCCCTTGAATCGCGGAAAAATGCACAAATACATCCTGTCCATCTTCGGACTCGATAAACCCATATCCTTTTTGATCGCTGAACCATTTAACTTTTCCACTTGCCATGACGCTTTTCCTTAAATGATGTATAAGCGTAAACTGATATCACAGATTTTGGAACTCTGTCAAGTCTAATAATCCGACTTCCCGGATACTGCGGGGGTGCCGGGAAATCAGGTTATAATATTCCACGATTTTCTGCCAGGGAATGCAAATGGGAAATTTGTCCGGAAAAAATATTTTAGCTGTCATGCCCCGAAATCAATTCGATGAAGATGAATTGTTTACCACGCGGGATATCCTGGAATCGGCAGGGGCGCGGGTCGTTATTCTTTCCAAAAGCGGTCAGGAAGCAGTGGGGATGAACAAGACGCGGTTTCAGCCTCATGGGACGATCATCGACTGGAATAAACAGCCAGGGGTTTTGGGCAAATACGATGCGGTTTTGCTCGTGGGAGGAAAGGGGGCGCCAAAATCGTTATGGGACGATCCGATTCTGCCGCAAATTTTGACCGATCATTATCGCGCCGGGAAGGTGGTGGGCGCTATCGGACTTTCCATTGCCGTGCTGGCCCGGGCTTCTTTTTGATACAGAAGGCGGCGTCGGGTCCTGATGAGGAACGGTTCCTGAAAGAACTTGAGGCGGGTTCCGGTTATTACTCGGAAGAACCCGTGACTTCTTGCGATAGAATAATCACCGCCAGTGGTGGAGAAGCCGCAAAAGAGTTTGCTGAAGCGGTGAGTGAGGTTTTAATGGAAGAAACCGCAGGCTGACCAGCGTGACGCCCAGCCTGTGGGCTGGACCCAACCAGCCTGGGGGCTGGACCCAGTATTAACGTGCGATGGGTTTATGGCTGACCAAATTCTGTTTCGCAAGGAAATCATTTGATCGTCATTGCGAGCATGTGATATTCGACCTTTACCTTCATGCCCCGCAGGGGTAAAGCGAAGCAATCCAGCCCATTGGCATTGGAGCAATTTTCAATGACTTTATTTTGCGCTCAAAAATTATCGTAACGAGACAAGCTATTAGCGAATTGGCCCT
>JADFGI010000464.1 GCA_022567815.1 Nitrospinota bacterium | reverse complement strand
CGATGGGATTATCCAGGCCAGAAACCACATAAGCACGACCGCCCCTTTTCATGGGGCCAATGGGGAGACAAACCTGCTGGCTGGAGTTGGGGCAGGGGAGTGAAACCGCACCCATTGCTAAGGCTCCCGGAAATCAACAGCGCCCCCGAGGCTGACCTGATGATCTGCGAGGGGGAGCCTTCCGCCGATGCCGCCATGGAATTATACGATGTTTTGGGAACCACCAATTGCGGGGGTGGAAATAATTTTAAGAATACCGATTGGTCCCCCCTTCAAGGCCGCACCGTATTCATTTGGCCCGACAACGATCCAACAGGAGATGGTTTTGGACGGGCTGTTGCGGAACTGGCTCACGAGGCCGACGCACAGAAAATATTCATGGCCGTCCTCAAGGTTGAAAAACCGAAAGGATGGGATGCGGTGGACGCCTTGGCCGAAGGTTTGGATAGTGATTCGCTGGACGGAGTTTTGACCTTCGAGAAGTGGGAGCCGACCGAGAACGCCGCCAATGGTGACCACAAGCAGCAACCTTCCGCCGCTGAAGATGCGCAGCAGCAACACGGAGAGCAACAAGCCCGGATCGAAGTGGTGGGCGGAGCGTTGCCTGGTATGGTGGACGCCGCCGAAACCGCATTGATGGCCCAACCCGACCATGGGGGGCTTTACCAGCGGGGCGGCCAGATTGTCCGGGTGATTCGCCTGGAAGCGCCCCAAGATGGCATAATCCGCCGTGCTGCTGGAAGCCCATTGATTGTCCCGCTGGAGCCGCCTGGATTGGTTGAGGCTTTCACGAAGGCGGTAACGTGGGTGCGGTTTGATGCGCGGAAAAAGGAATATAACAGCATTGACTGCCCGAAAATCGTGGGAGCCACCTACGCCGCACGGGCTGGGATGTGGAAACTTCGCCCCTTGACCGGCATAATTTCCGCGCCCACGTTGCGCAGGGATGGCAGCATTCTTGAGCGCCCTGGATACGATGATAGAACCGGCCTGTTATTCCTGGGAGACGCCTTTCCGCCCATACCCTCAAAACCGAGCAGGGATGATGCAATCGCCGCGCTGGAAATCCTGACCAGGCCGATCAGTCAATTCCCGTTTGTCGAGGACTGCCACCGATCGGTTGCATTGTCCGCCATCCTCACGGCGTTAATCCGCAGGTCGATAAAAAGCTCGCCGCTCTTTGGGTTCTCCGCCCCCACCATGGGCAGCGGCAAATCCCTGCTGGCCGACGTTGCCGCCATTATTGCGACAGGCTACCCATCTCCGGCAATGTCTCAAGGCCATGATGAAACCGAGGACCGGAAAAAACTGCTGGCCTCACTAACCGAAGGCGATTCGATTCTGCTGATAGACAACGTGGACCGACCGATTGAAGGCGGCGTGCTGTGCTCTATGCTGACCCAGACCGAAATCCGCGACCGGGTCCTGGGGTTGACCAAAATGGTGACCGCCAGCACCGCCGTCACGATCATGGCCACCGGGAACAACCTGGCCTTCCGTGGGGATATGACCACCCGCGCCCTGCTGTGCCGCATCGACGCCGGAGTGGAAAAGCCCGAGGAAAGGAATTTTCAGGGCGACCTGAAAGAAACTGTTCGTCTGGAACGGGGAAAATTGGTACAGGCCGCGTTGGCCATCCTTCGCGCCTACCATGTCGCTGGCCGTCCGAAGCAAGATTTGAAACCCTATGGACGATTCGAGGAATGGAGTGATTTAATCCGCAGCGCCCTTATGTGGATTGGATGCGAAGACCCCTGTAAAAGCCGCGAGGCGATAGAACGCGCCGACGACACGACCCGGCACTTGGACGCCATGTTGACCGCCTGGAGAAATAAATTTGACGGGCGCGCGGGCACCGTCAGTGAGGCAACCTATGGAACGGAACAACACCCCATGCCCGAGGAATTGAAGGATGCCATGATGGATGTTGCGGAGAGCCGTACCGGCGGGATAAACACGCGCCGCCTGGGGAAATGGTTGTCCAAGATGGAGGGCAGAATATTCAATCAACGCCGATTTATCAAAGGGGAGCCATTCGGATCAAGGCAGACATGGATGGTTGAAAACATAAATCCTCAGACCGGCAGTTAGTGCAGTTTGTGCAGTTTCCCTCAACCCTAATCGGGAAAGTGTCAGTGACAGTTTTTATATATGGATGGTAACAAACTGCACAAAATGTACAAACTGCAAAGGTGGAAA
>JADFGI010000076.1 GCA_022567815.1 Nitrospinota bacterium | reverse complement strand
TTACCTACTGCTTAAGAGGTTACGGGCCGAGTGTCTGGGCCTTGCACGTACGCTTTACGGGAAGTGAGACATTTCCAGAAATCCAAACAGCTCATGCCTGATTAGGAGTTAAATTCCTGTTTAGTGGGCTGGTCAGGGGTTTTGGGACTGGTTCCGGTGATCCAGTAGCGGTCATCGTTTTTTTTCAACGTTATCGGGCAGTCGAGAGCCCCAGACAATACAGAGTCGGTGAGCATATCCTCTTTTGCGCCCTGATCATAAATTTCCCCATTTTTCAAATAGAGCAGGTGGGTGATGAAGGGCATGATTTCATCGATATGGTGGGTGACATAGATCATCCGGGTTTGGGTTGCCGATAATTTCTCCAGAGTCCTGAGAAAAACCTCCTTGGTGGGAATATCCAGACCCGTGCAGGGCTCGTCCAGAATCAGCAGGCAAGGGTGGTTGACCAGAGCCCGCGCCAGAAGCGTCCTTCGCGCCTCACCGTAGGACATTTTACGGAACCCGGTTTGGGCCAGGCGTCCGATTCCCAGGAAATCCATCCATTCCAAAGCGGTTTGTTTCTGTCTTTGGGATATCTTTTCATAAATGCCGACTGAAGAAAATAGTCCAGATACGACCACTTCCCAGCCGAGGATATTGTATCGGTAGTTTTCCTGGTACTCCGCGGAAACAAAACCGATTTTTGGCCGGATTTGATCCATCGGCGTGAGTTCCGGGCGGCCAAACCAGCGCACTTCGCCTCCATGAACGGGAATGAGTTCGCCGAAAACAAGTTTCATGAAGGTGGTCTTGCCAGCGCCGTTGTTGCCTACGATGGCCCAGTTCTCCTGGCTCAGCATGGTCCAGTTGATGGATGAAAGGACCTTGTACCCATTCACATGAACGACGGCGTTACGAATTTTGATCAATGGGTTTTCCATAGGGATGCGGGAAATTATTGAATGGCTATTTTTTTGTCGCTGACCGGGGGGTTGGGAATATGATGATGATTGCCGCCAATGAGCTCTGCCACGACGCTGTCTTCATAAAACTGGATGACGTTGATGGCGCCGTATTCCTGCTGGATGCGAAATATATTTTTAATGGGGATCCCAAGAAGATGGCCGAGAATGACCCGGTTGACCCCGCCGTGCACCACCATGACGATGGCGTCATGGGGATGCCTGGCGACGATTTCCTCAAATTTAGGGATCACCCGCGCTTTCAACTGATGAAAAGATTCGCCGCCTTTTACCGAGAAAGTTTCGATATCTTTTAAACGGTTTTCCAGTTGGTTGGGGTATTTCTGGTTGACCTCCTGGACGCTCAATCCTTCCCATTCACCGAAACAAATTTCTCGCAGGTCCTGATGGGCGATGGGTTGGAGGCCATGCGGTTCGGCAACGATTTCGGCGCAGATGCGGGTTCGTTTCAGGTCACTGCTGTAAACCGAGTGGATGGGATGATTTTTCAAGGATGCGGAAATCAAACGAAACTGTTCTATTCCGCCGGGGGAAAGGCCCACGTCAAAATGGCCGTTGAAGCAGATTTGGCCTGCGTTGGCAGTTTCTCCGTGGCGGATTAGATAGACTCTGCAGGAAGGCTCGCCGTTCATGTTTACTTTGCCGAAGTTTAAATGAGGATGGTATTAAAGGTCTGGTTGAAAATGCCGAATGTTGAAGTTGGCAAAAAAAATGACAGGCTGGTTCAGCCTGTCATTTTTTTTAATTCTTTTGGTGATGGCGCTTTAATAGCCTCAGCCTCCGCCGGCTCCAGTGTTCCACAGGTAAAAGAAGTCCATGCCCTGAACCTTCATGAGGCCAATGTTGACCATTAAGTAATAGCCACTCATTACGGTCATGGCGATAATGAACCAGATGATGGATTTTGGGGTGACAAATTTTCTTTGCTCTTCTTCAATTTGATTACTCATTTTGCTCTTTTTCTCCTGATGAGTTTGACTGGTTAGATGATGGACGGCTTTTGATTACCGCCAAACAGAAGCAAACCAGTAGAAGAACCATAAACAAAAAACAACAGTACCAATGTAAATGATCGGACCAGCTTTCTCCTTGATTTTTTCAAGATCCATTAAAGACCCTCCGTATTGTTGAATTTATTTGCTATTTATTCTTGACAGTTTTGAATTGCGAATGATACCTTCAACCGATCAAAAGTTTAACTTCTTATAGGAATTTATATGCCCAGCAAAGACGGTAAAATCTTCGACACCATCGTTTACATCGGCCTAGGGGTCAACGCACTGGTTGCGGTTTATTTATTACTGATGAAATTTGAAGTAATTTGACCTACGGGAAATTTAGCACAAGCGTTTCAAAAGTGTCAAGAGTAAATCCCGAATGATTCAAGAAATTTTGGTTTTTAGCCTTTTTCCCACCTTTGCCCGGTTTGTTAATTTCAATGTATTTGCGGGGTCATTCGGGTTCATTTAGCCGGATAGATCACATAAAGCATCAAATAGGTTGCCGTGCTGGTTATGAGGAGCAAGCCGTAAATAATCATGGTTCCCCGCCCCAGAATACGGTGGCGCCGGGCTCCATCCGGCAGTATCTTTTCTACCAGCTTTTCGAGGCTGACCACCAGGGCAATGGTTCCGAATATCAATCCCCAGGCGACATTGACTCCTATGGAAGCATGGCGGACCGTGGTGAGGAATATCTGGTTCACGCTCCATAGGCCAAGAATCGTGAACATCACGATTTTGAAGGATTTGGCCCCGACTTTCAGCTCCCCCGCTTTCAAGACAAATTCCCCGTTCACTTTTTCGCTGGCCCGAAACCCCTCTATCAGCATGTAAAAAGCCATAATCAGGCCCAGTGTCACCAGGACAAGGTGAGTGGTCAGGGTGGGGATAAAAACGTTGTCATAGACTTCCTTAGGGCCGCCGAAACCTTCTTTTCCCTCAAATGACAAAACACCCAACTGCCGGGCGTAATAATAGGCGCAGAAATAGACCACCATGGAAATCGTCGAAACCAGGATCAGTTTATGGTGTTTCGTGCCCTCGGCCTTTTTGGCGAACCTCCATGCAACAAGAAAAAGCACGGTAAATACCACAGCGAGCAGGTAGCTCACATCAGCCCCCAGGGTTCCTGATGGAGCCAGAAAACCTGGTAGTTCGAGTATTTCTTTCATGATGACGGCATTTTAAATAAGATAAGAATTTAGAAGATAGAATATAGAATTTAAAAAAATGTAAGTAAAGAGCATGAAATTATTTTTCATCGCCGCAAAAGATGGTGTCTGGATTTTTTGGTTTCTCCCTTTTATATGCCATCTTTCATAAACTTATTTCTCGGTTTTACTTAAAAAAAAGGTTCCCATGTAAAATTCGACAATGCCCAAAATAGACATGTACAAAAGCGGTTCCATGCCCTTGTCGGTGAAGAAAAGAAAAACCACGTAGGTGATCGTGCACAAACCCAAGAGTTGGAGGGTTTTCCCCAAAAAGTAAAAAGTTTGCGACATGGGAAATTATTTACTTAGTTTTGACCGGACTTTATCATTGGCTTCAATCAGTTTGTCCAGGTTGGCCCGGCCCTTCATTTGTATTTTCTCCTGAACCATATGTAACACCATGTTTCCCTGTGGCGTGAAAGCGCTTTGCGCCTTGGGGATGTCTTCAAGATTGCCGCTTGCGGACTTTTCATCATATTTTTTCATGATTTCCTGGGTGTCGAACAAGTCGTCGAGCGGATACTTGTAAACCAGTTTCACATAATCTCTTTCTTTTTCTGTTTCCATTTTGGAATCCCAGATAATATTTTCCATTTCGATCGATTCAGGCTGATTTTCCCCTTTAGAAAGAATTTTTTCGATTTCTTTAAAATAGGTTTTCATTTCGGTGGAACTGGCAATTTCGTCTTCAGGAATTTTAGAGCTGACCTCGAATTCAACATGATTATCTTTCAGGGTGGGGCGGCTGACTTCATAGGTGATGTTGTTGTAGTGAAAGCGACGGCCTTTTTTGGGTGCGTATTTAGACTGCATTTCCTCAATAAGGTTATTCAACCCATCACTGGCAAACTGACTGAACAATAATCCTTTTAAACTCGACATGTAATTCCCTCCGAAATTCTCAACGAAAAAATAAATAGTATGAAATTTAATCCCACAAGTGGGTTTTATTTCCGGCCCTGCTACGCGCAGGCCCGAACCCAAGAATAAATATTGCACGGCGTAAGCAAGCTCGCCCTCCGCGGAGGAGCCAGCGTCCGCTGGACCCGGTTTCAAAGAACTTAAGATAGCATCCCCGAAAAAGAATACAAACTGAAATACTGGTTTTTTTTACGCGGTTAATGTCAACCGGCTGACCACAGGCGGACTTTACAAATCCTGCAGTTGGGGAGTGGGGGCAGGGGATGAAGATACCAGGCCAATGGCATTTTTTTGAAAGCTGTTCGACCCGTTATGTTGGTAAACATACACCATTTTTATGCAACCGGTTTCCTTGTTTTCACAGTAAAAGCTCTTAAACTGGACTTTGGCGAATTTGCTGTCTGCCGTGCGTAATGCGTAAACATATTTTTTTGGCGTGAGTTTGTGGGTTAAATAGTTGTATTTGTACCACTTCACAAGCACCGGATTTTCCGTTTCGGTTCTTGTGTTCGTGTCCTGAATATAGTTTTCCGAAGGAACCTGAGCTACAGAGTCAAACCGGCTTTCTTTCATTTGAATCAACCCGGCCTTCCCAAATTTATTGGTGGCGCCTCCATTGGAGATCACTTTTCCTCTCCTGAACGCCAGGTCCCATTCCAGGGAAGACGGATCATGAATTTTCACAACGGCCCCTCTGGAAAAGTCAAAATAGGCCCAGTCTTTCTCTGAAGATGCATTTATCATAACTATTTGGGCGGCTAACAGGTTTCCTGCGCTGGGCATGGGGACAGCGGCGATGTTGGATTTTGGAGCCTGCCCTATTTGCGGAAGATTAACACTCGGAGAATCTAAAAAATCTTCCATTTGAACAAACTTAAGGGGAACCCAGAAAAAACCGACCAGCAACACGCTGACGCACAAGTTCAACAGGAATATGTTTCGCCACAATTTTTTTTTCTTTTCAAAAGCTATGATACCGCCTTCCGGTTCCTTGCCTGGATATAGGTCGTCGTTCATGTGGTTCTCGAAAAAGGATAAAAAGGTGATTTAACGTTTTTAATTTTGTGTGTCATGAAAGGCTTTTAAAACCTTTTTCATGGCAGACCGTGAAAATTCTTCCTTGTTGAGCCAGTGAGTTCTTCCTTGCAGGAATGCCCTGAAACCGGGGGTTTGGGTTCCCACAAATCTTGCACCCCAGATCACGTCTCCGGTTTTTACATTGATTAAAAAAGCTCCGAATTCGACTCCGCTGGAAATACTTTTCTTGATTTCTCCCCGCCGGTCGATGTATGAATCCATATATTTTGTAACCGCGCCGATCAATACTGCGTCAACTTTATCTTTTGAGTATGGCAGGCTGGCAACGGAACGGTCATTTTCCCCTTCCGCGCTCGAACTCTCCTGATTGTTTGGTAATCCCGGAGTTTTCGTGATCCTGATTCTGGCATCCTCACTGGTTCTGCGCGGGGGAATGACTTGATACCGCCCGTAGGATTGTAATTCCAGGGAGATCTGGTTTGCGACGATATAACCCGCGTTTTCATCCTTGAAAGGCGCCGCTGTTTTGTTTTCAAATCCAGCGACCCCGATTCTGCGGGCTTTTTGAAAATCCGTGATGTTGAATACCTTGCTTTGAACCTTGTCCACCGGAAGGGTTTTTATTAATTCGAGATAATGTTTCGGAAATTGCCCTCTACGGGAAAACTTTTTAATATAATCAGGGTAGGGGTGCGCTTCATTAACGTAGGGCGTCAAATTGGGATGCAGGGTATAATCGACCGGCGGGCTCACGTCATACATGGGTCGATAGCCCAGGTCCTGTACGTCGGCGCCCTGATCGTTGAATTTTTTAAAGACCTGGTCTTTCGGAATGGCCTGTGCCGGAGTGGAAAATGCCAGCAGAAGGATCGCCGGAATAATCGCCGGTAAAACGGCTAAATAGTTGTTGCGCTGAAATGCCAAGTTGAGGATTCTCCTGATGGGGCGGTTAAACTTGAGCTGAAATTTCCATCTTTATTTAAATATAGCACAAGGGTAAGGGAATTCAACCGCGTTTCCCTAAACCTGAACAACCTTGGGATATTTTTATGAACACTTCACCTTATCGGGCTTTGGATTGGGTTTCGGCTGACGACCAACCGGTCCTTTTAGGCTTTTTCACGATCGTTGCCCTGGGATTCTTTTTTGCCGCCCTCTGGCCGAAACTACGGGTAATGCTGCAGGCGAGACCGGAAAACCGGTTTGATCGTCCGCTGGACCGGATTTGGAATACCATCCGCATCGCTTTTCTGCAAACCAAACTGTTGAAAAACAAGGCATCGGGGTGGATGCATGCGTTGATTTTCTGGGGATTTTTGATCCTTCTCTTGCGGGTGGTGCATTTTTTCGTTATCGGATTTTTTCAGGACATGCCGATTCCGCTTCCCGGTTTCGAATGGATTCATTACCTATACAGCTTGATTAAAGATATTGTCATCCTGCTGGTGACTCTGGCCGCGTCCTACGCCCTGTATCGCCGACTCGTCATCCGTCCGTCACGCCTCAGCCTGTCCGGGGAGGGGATCCTGATTCTCGTGCTGATTCTGGCCATTATGATCAGCGACATTGTTTTTGAAGGGGCTTATTTTTCCGCTAACCCTTCAGCGGGAACTTTAATGGAGCCTTTGGGGCTGGGGTTTTCGTTTCTTCTGACTCCATTGGGTCCTGCTGTAGTGGTTTTTTTGCACAATCTGGCTTATTGGACACATGTGCTCTCAATCTTTTTCTTTTTGACGCTTTTGCCGCGAAGCAAGCATTTCCATATCCTCACTTCTATTCCCAATGTTTATTTTTCCAACGTGACGGGAACGGGCAACCAACTCTTGCGCATCGATTTTGAGGACGAAAATAACGAGTCTTTCGGCGTGACCCGCATTGAGGATTTTTCATGGAAGCAGTTGCTGGACATGCATACTTGCACCGAATGTGGCCGTTGCGACGATTTTTGCCCGGCGCTGAAAAGCGGAAAACCGCTTTCTCCAAAAGAGCTTACCATTGACTTGAGAAATCACTTGAACTCATTGCAGGATAAAAAGGGGCCAGATTCTTCCGATAATCCGGCTTTGCTCGGCGGAGTGATTCAGGATGAAACGCTCTGGTCCTGCACCACCTGCGGGGCCTGTGAGGAGGAATGCCCGGTCATGATCGAATATGTGAATAAAATCATTGATCTTCGGCGCGGACTGGTATTAACGGAAGACCGCTACCCGCAGGAACTGACCAAGGCTTTTAAATCGCTGGAAACAAACAGCAATCCCTGGGGGTTTGGCCGCGATTCGCGCGCGGACTGGGCCAATAACCTGGGGGTCAAGTTGTGGGACAAGGACCATCCGACGGAATATCTTTATTTTGTGGGGTGCAATGGTTCTTTCGATAACCGGGGTAAGAAAATTTCTTCCGCAGTGGTGGCAACCCTGCAATCTGCCGGAGTGGATTTTTCGATTCTGGGAAAGGAGGAGGGATGCACCGGTGACCCGGCCCGGAGAGCGGGAAATGAGTATCTGTTTGACATGCTGGCGACTCAAAACACCGCAACGTTTAAAGAAAAAGGAATCCGCAAAATCATCACCCATTGCCCGCACTGTTTCAATTCCCTGAAAAATGAATATCCCGAATTCGGGGCTCGGTATGAGGTCATCCACCATTCAGAATTGCTGGCGCAATTGATAAAGGATGGCAAAATTGCTTCCCGCGAAAAATCCGGCGAGAAAGTGGTGGTCCACGATTCCTGCTACATGGGCAGGCACAACAAAGTTTATGAAGCCCCCCGCGAGGTATTGGCTGGGAATATACAGGCGGAAGGCATCCTGGAGGTGGAAAACAGTCGGGAAAGGGGAACCTGTTGCGGGGCGGGTGGCGCTCGGTTTCTTCTGGAAGAAAAAGTCGGGAGCAAAATGAGCCACAACCGGGTGGACGAGTTAATGGAGGCTCAACCCGATATCATCGCCGTCTCGTGTCCCTATTGCGTCCTCATGCTGGAAGACGCTCTCAAGGCCAAGGGCCTGCAGGATAAGGTTAAGGTGAAGGATATAAGCGAGTTTTTGCAATAATTTCCCGTAAGGGTATCTCCGAACTATAGGCCAATTTTTCTTGATTTTATTCCTTTTGAAAAATAAGTTCATAAATTGGGAACTTTTCTATTGTTTCCATTTTGGGAACTTGCTATATTTGTATACAGTGGGAGGCGGAATTATTTTGATAAGGGTAGTTGAAGCAGATGAAGATCGTTGGCAGGGGAAAATTGACCGCTTTTACGGAAAAACATGCTGATGCCCGAAAATGGATTAATGCGTGGGTTGCCGAGGTAGAGGATGATGGGTGGAAATCGACACAGGACATTAAGGTTCGATATCCCGCCGCAAGTTTTTTGGCGGATCGAAAGGTTTTCTTTAATGTAAAAGGTGACCATTATAGGTTACTCGTCCAAGTCGCCTACAATAAACAAACGGTTATAGTTCTTTGGTTGGGAACGCATGCTGAATATAGTAAAAAGTTTTAGGGGGGAAATAAGATGAGTGTCCAGGTAATTAAAAATAAAACCCAGCATGAAAAATATTTTTTGGAGTTAGAGCAGTTGATCGCTCTTGACCCGGAGTCTGGAACTTCTGCAGCGGATCGTTTGGAACTTCTTGCTACGCTGGTTGAAAAATATGAGAAAGAATATTTTCCAATAGATAGGCCTGACCCCATTGAAGCAATTCAATTTCGAATGGAAGAACAAACTTTAAGGCAAAAAGATTTAATTCCCTATATTGGGAGCCGCAGTAAAGTCTCGGAGGTTCTTTCGAGGAAGCGCCCATTAACACTTCCAATGATTCGGGCTCTCCATAAAGGTTTGGGAATTCCGACGGATATATTACTTCAGGAAGCGACAACCGGTGAGGAAGGCATTGAAGAAGTAGATTGGGAAAAATTCCCTTTGAGAGAAATGAAAAAACGCGAATGGATTGAGGCAAGTCCCAAGGAAATACGTGGAAATGCTTCTAAATTGATGCACCGCTTCCTGTCTCCACTTGAAGGTAAAATTCCCGCATCAACTTTGTTTAAGCGTTCCCTGCATGAACGAGCCAGTCGAAGTATGGACAAATATGCGCTTCGCGCATGGACAGCCCGGATTCTTATCAGGGCGAAAAAGGAAGGCCCTAAGAAAGAGTACATAGCTGGAACGGTGACTGAAAAATTTATGCAAGAGGTTGTTCAATTGAGCTGGTCGAATAGCGGACCATTGCTTGCGCAGGAATTTCTCGCTAACCATGGAATAGCATTAATAATCGAGCGCCATCTTCCTAAAACCCACCTTGATGGGGCATCCATGCTGGCTGTGAATGGCCGGCCTGTAATCGGTATGACTCTGCGCCATAACCGGTTGGATAATTTTTGGTTCACTCTAATGCATGAATTGGCCCATGTTTGTCTTCATTTAAAGGATACCAATGTCATCTATTATGACGATCTCGATATAGAGAAAAATGATGACCCTGAAGAAAAAGAGGCAGATTTTCTTGCAAGTGAGACGCTCATCCCTAGAAGTGGGTGGAAGAGTAGTCATGCCTGTCAGCAAAAAACCCTCAATGCGATTTCTGATTTTGCCTCGAAATTAGGGATACATCCTGCCATAGTTGCTGGACGCATTCGTCATGAGACTAAAAATTTTAAAATTCTTAATCAAGTAGTGGGTCATGGAAAGGTAGAATTTCTTTTCCCAAGCTTGGATGGGATAAAATAAAAATTGTGGGATTTTCTTATGTTTGACTTTGATCATTATGTTCCCGTGCTAAAAAGCAAGTCAGCGGAGTATTGGGCTCTTAGAGGACTGCCAAATGAAATTAAGGCTAAAATAACCCCTTTGATGGAAATTATTCCAGTTCCTTGGGATCATGAGAAAAATCTACCTACAAAAACCTTTAAAAAACATTTAGATGACAACATAAATAAAATAGAAAAATCGTGGGGAGGGAGGTCTTTGTTTGATGTTTACCCAATTTTTTTTGATTTTGTTTATGTAAATTCTGAAGAATGTATCGATGGACTTCATCCTATTAAATATTTCTTTGATGAACTTCGTAAAAGAGGGGTTCTAGGAATTCCAACCTATAGCTATGATCTTGATGATAAATTCAAAACAGAAATTAAGAATATTTTGAAGGAGGATAACCGAGGAATTTGCCTTCGTCTAAATAATCACGATTTTAAT
>JADFGI010000463.1 GCA_022567815.1 Nitrospinota bacterium | reverse complement strand
AAGACCGAGACCATGATCAGCGAGTTCACTTTTGCAAAGGTGAATGGGGATATCGAGACCCGGGAATTGGACAGGATACGGGTTATGGGTAAAAAGGAACCGGTAAAAATTTACGAGGTGTTGGGCAGGAAAGGAGAAATAAACCCGCAAATCGGCGCCATTCTTCCCCTGTTCAATCAGGCATTGCAATATTATTCCAACCGCAAATGGGAGGAAGCGCTCGCCTGTTTTGAGAAAATTTTACAGATCAATGAACATGACGGTCCTTCATTGACTTATCGCCTGCGGTGCATCGACTATCAATTCCAACCCCCACCAGATGATTGGGATGGCGTCTATGAGATGTTATCCAAGTAGCCCATCTTGTCAGGAGTGGATTAGATCAGGTTCTGGATGGTATTAACACAGGTTGGACTGATCGAATGACCCTTGCGTTTGGTGGTTCTGAGTCGGAAATTAACAGGTTCCATTTGCGGAAATTAATAATTGTACTGGAATCTGAATGTGAATATATGATATAGATTACAATCCCTAAAAATTAATCCATCTAATCTGGATGATCATTTCATACGAAGAGCAAAACTAAATTAAAGGAGGGAAAATGAAAATTTCCATGTTTTTGAAATCGAGGGGTTCCAGAATTGTAACTGTTGCAGTATTTTTTGCATTATTCCTCCAGGTCGGGATTTCTACCACATTTGCCGATGGCATGACAAGAACGGTTCAAGAAGCATTGGTTGAAAAGGGATTTGATCCTGGTCCGGTAGATGGAATTTTGGGGCCGAAGACGAAAGCCGCCCTAATGAAATTTCAGGAAAGCGCCGGGTTAACGGCAAATGGAGAAGTAGATGATGCAACGAAGAGCGGTTTGCTGTCGAGTATGAGCGCCGCGCCATCAGCGGTGAGCCCTGCGCCATCACCAGTGAGCGCCTTTGCAATCCCAACAACTCCGGCGTTTTCCGAAGATGATACCGGCCCGGATGTCGCGGATGGAGATATTGCGTGGGGGCGTCATAAAAGCTAATCCCGACAACCGCAGGTTCGAATTTACTTCCCCAGGAGCCGCCCAGTTCCTGGGGTTTTTTTATGCAAAATTTGGAGCAAGTCGTCAAATTTCCATTTCATCAATTTTTGTCTTAACCCATCCTTGGCTATCTGTAAATCGTCTGACTTGTCATTGCGAGCCCGCTACGCGGGCCCCATCAACGCGGGCAGGGAAAGTGGGGCTGACGCTCACTACGCTCACGAGCCCCGCCAACGTGGGAGGAAAATTCCGTACGGATGAGGGTTTAGCCCGCCATGAATCCATAGCGCGTTAACACTGGGTCCAGCGTCACGCTGGCCGCCGCAAGCGGCGGGAGCTTATAAGTTTTGGGTTTTTAACAGATCCTATGAAAATGCTTTTTTGGCGACATCCACCAAGCCATCTATAGTCCGGCAGGCGAGCAATTCCGCGTCTTCCCGTGCAACCTGGTTTCCACTTGCGTCAACGGCGATGACGGATCGATTCAGATAGCGGCTCCGTACTCCTTCCAGGTTCAATTTATTGGCCTTGGCAAACGCCTGATCCGGGTCTTGCAGGAGATTGGGCAATCCCCTTCCCGCGTTGCTCAGAACATCTGTTCCCACCACAATAACGACTTCATCGGCTCCTGCTTCCTTGAATTTGCCCATGTTTTCTTTTATCAGGTCCAGTTCCTTATTGCAAAATCCACCTGCTCCGGGCAAAGTCAAAATCAGCCGCTTTCCTTTAAAATCATTAATAGACACCTCTTTTTCCAGGGGTGTGGAAGCGGCATTTTCTACCGTCCAATCCGGATTCAATTTGATTAGTTTTTCATCGATACCAGGTAACTGAGCCATCTATATAACCTCCTTTTTCTGGGTGAAATTTATCCTTTTATGATGAGTATATTTGGCCAAAGTTGCAAAATTCCTTTAAAAATCCAAGCGACACCCGGAAAAAACTTTAATCCGGGAACCAAACACAAGCATTGGCTTTTGATCCAGCCGTTTGATAGTCTGAATGAAACTACTTTTTACCGATTTGTGGAGACGTTTCCCAATGAAAAAATTTTCAACCGTGACCGGCCTGTTGGTTTTGATCTCTGTTTTGTGCGGATTTCAATTCCACTATACAGATCAAGCGCCCGATTCTAAAGAGAATTCCCAAAAAAGAAAATTTTATGAATACCCTGGGGATTACGGCCAAGAGGTTCAAAAGTTAA
>JADFGI010000462.1 GCA_022567815.1 Nitrospinota bacterium | reverse complement strand
CTCAGTGTGACAGCTAAGGGTAAGAAAAAGAGTTTAGCAACATTTCTCCCAGGGCGCGTGAGCACAGCGAGCGGAGCCTAACTTTGCCGCCCAACGTAGTGGGGCGGGGTCAATTGGGGAAGAAAAAATGCAGGTCACTGCTGGCAATCTTTTTCTTCATAAAACTCCGCGCCCAATCTTTAAATACACCCCGGGAAACAGGTATCAAAATTAAAAAACCGATCGTGTCGGTCACAATACCAGGGGTGATGAGAAACATGCTGGCTATGGCCAGGACGGCCCCGTTCAACACTTCCGGTTCAGGCATGGTGCGCGATTTCAAATGCCATTGCATCTTTTTAAAAATTTCCTTTCCCCAACTTCTCCCCATCACAATTCCGATCAGAAAAGTCAACATTATCAAATTAACTGTGTTGAGAATGCTGATCTGGCTACTTATCCACTTCAACCCAAAAATCTCAACCGCCGTCCCCACTGCAAAACATAAAGCTATATATGGAGTCACGCTTTTTCCCTCAATTCAGGTGCAAGAATAAATGAACGACCCCGCCGCAAGCGGACGGGGTATCCGACAAGGATTTTCATCTAAAAGCCGTAGCAAGCTACGGGGTATAAAACCCACTGGTGGGAATAAAATTTCGATGAAAGTAAAATACCAGAATTTTCAACCATGTGGAAGCAGTAAGGATGAAAATTGCTGAGTCACGGCTCCCTTTTATTGGTTCATCGAATTTATAGCAAAATCATTTACCAGCCTGAGAAAATCCATAATCGCCTCCAATTGGGATTCCGAGACAAACTGCTCCACATTTTGCTTGTCTGCATTATCTTTATGATGAAAGGCGGCGAAATCTTTCTTGAATCTATTTTTTCCATCCCGCCGGGAGAAATCGTAGCTTTCCAGCAAGCGGATACCTTTATTTCCTCCAATCCCCATCAGGGAATGACAAAACAGGCAATTGTCTTTGAATGCAGAATAACCGGTAAGGGAGGACGCCCCGCCAGCCTCCCTGAGAGGAGCATAATAGGCCTTCAAGCGGGTAAATTTCAGTTCCCGGATGTTTGCCGTCAGGTAGCGTTCCTGAAACGGCGCCCTCTTGTTATCGGGAACAATCACCAAAAGGGGATTCAACCAATCAGGTTTTTTAAACTCCGGACCGATCACGATTCGGGTCGCCAACTGAATATCATAACGCTGGATATCCGCTATCGACAGAATCCCCTGATAATCATCGAAACAATTCAACAGCACCGCGTCGCTACGGCCTTCCGCATCAAAAAGGTTGACCAGCACGGCAAAGGAAATAACCCGGAACCTGGAGCCTTGATAGCCGAGGGCCCTGTCAAAATAAAGGCTTGAAATTTCCTTCGATCCCGCCCGCGCTTCCAATTGTTCCAGCGTCCATCTGGAGGGCGTGGAAGATTCCTCAGATATTTTGGGACCGATAATCTGATAAACCACTCCATCCTCACTGGCATTAACAGGTCCAGAGCATCCCCAGAAAATTCCCAGAACCAGCAAAAATGAGATTTTGAGCTTGAACCTCCGGCAAATTATTTGTTTCATGGTCGGTAACCCTATATGATAGGGAATTAAATTTGGTATTCAGGGGCCTGCCGGTAAAAATTATCGTCGGGACCGCTCTGCAACCACTAATACATCACTCATTCAAGGTTATTCTCCCTCTGGGGATTTAATTTATCATGGAATCATCATCCACTGGATTAGAAATCAGTCCGACTAAAATGGATTTCAGGGCCTACTCCATTTCCTGGAACCTCACCAAGAGATGCAACCTCAATTGCGACCATTGCTATCTGGACGCGGATTTCCGGGGCGGCCTGCGCACGGATGAGTTGAACACTGAAGAGTGTTTCAATGTCATCGACCAGATTGCGGAAGTCAATACAAACGCCTTTCTGATTTTAACGGGTGGCGAGCCCTTGTTGCGTCCTGACATCTACCAGATCATCCGCTACGCGGCGGACAAAAAATTCATGGTCGTGCTGGGGACCAACGGCACTTTGATAACGCACGCCAACGCCTTGAAGATAAAAGAAGCGGGGGCGCACGGAGTCGGCATCAGCATCGACTCGATGGACCCTGGCAAGCATGACAAATTCCGTGGAGTTGAGAACGCGTGGAATCAATCCATGGAAGCCTTCAACGTTTTGAACGAAGTGGGCATCGATTTTCTCATCCAGATGTCCGTTTCGGAAATGAACTACAAAGAA
>JADFGI010000461.1 GCA_022567815.1 Nitrospinota bacterium | reverse complement strand
CGTGTAAACGGGGCCTGCATAACGGTTCGAATTTATATAGATCCCCTTCGATATGAAAAACTGGTTCATGCTCACTCTTGTTGGGAAAGACCGCACCGGTATCGTTGCAAAAATCAGCGCCGCTTTGTATCAGGAAAATTGCAATCTGGGAGAAGCTTCGATGACGCGGCTGGGTGGAAATTTCACTATCATGCTGATGATTCAATTCGATGGTTTGGCTCAGGACTTGGATCGCATCCTCCAACCTGTGTGCGATTCCCTGAACCTTCATTATCATGTCGATCAGATTGATGGAGAACTTCATCATCATTTGGAGCCCGATGTCAGGATAAGCGTTCACGGGGCCGACCGGGCGGGGATAGTCGCTGATGTGACCCGCGCTCTGGCGGATGCGGGCCTTGACATACTCAATCTTGAATCCGATGTGGCCGGTACCAGCGAAGATCCTTTGTATATCATGAATATCGAGGGGGTGGCTGTAAAAGGCATCGATGCTTTGAACCATGCCCTGCAGACGCTGGATTGCGGAGAGGATGTCGAAGTTCATCTCTCGGAAATAGATATTCTCCGGGGTTGATGGCAATGGCCGTTCTGGAAATTCTGGTTTATCCCGACCAGCGCTTGAAACAGAAATCAAAACCGGTCGAAGTATTTAACGACTCGCTGTTGCAGTTTATTGCCGAATTGGAGGAAACCATGCGGGCCGGACCCGGTGGAGTGGGAATTGCCGCCCCGCAGGTGGGGCGCTTTGAACGCATCATTGTCGTAGATGTTTCCTGCAAACCCAAGATTAAAAACCACGGGCGTTTGGTTATGGTCAACCCGGAAATTTTTGCAAAGGAAGGTAATGTCGTTGGACGCGAGGGTTGCATGTCCGTGCCCGATTTTACAGGAAATGTAGCGCGTTGGGACCGTATCGTCGTGAACGCTTTGGACGAATTTGGCAATCAACAGGCTTATGTTATGGAAGGGTATGAAGCCAGGGCCGTTCAGCATGAAATGGATCATTTGGACGGACTGTTGTTCCTGGACCGCCTGGTGAGCCGCAGAGGAAATTTGTTTCCGCGCAAGGTTTATAAAAATCTTCAAGTATTGATTCCAGGCGGTCATGAAAAGATTACTACCCTGTCACGGAGTCGTAAATCAAAAACAAATTAAATCCCGCGATTTCTTATTTCCTGTCAGTAATTTTATTTCATGCCACCGACACAATTTTGGAATTTTCCTGTCTACTGTTTGATAGCCATTCTAAGCGTCTTGGAAAACAAGAGGTAAATTGAGGGCTGGCGCCAATGACATGTCCAAAATGTAGCAAGGAACAATCTCCCCGTGACACTTGCACCCAATGCGGGATCGTTTTTGTTAAATATTACGAAATTCAAAAAAGAAAAGCAGAGAACCTATCAAAGGATTTTGAAACCAGCAAATCTCTAAATGAACCTATAGTTAATAACACAGGGAAGGTTTTCGAATCTATTCGCCAACGATTATCTCTTTCCTGGAAGCCAGTTTCCACTCCGGCGATGGTAGCCCTATCAGTTGGGTTTGGCATTATGGTTTATTTGCTGGCCACTAAAAATTTGCTGGGTTCCGATTCCACAATATTGTATTTAACGCACAATGTGAACCTGGTATTTCATGAAGCAGGCCATTGGATATTCGGAATCTTTGGAAACGAAACTCTAGCGATTTTTGGAGGAAGCCTGAACCAAGCATTGATTCCTGTGATTGTGGCGGCCTCCTTTTGGGCAAAAAGGGATGCGGTGGGTTTTGCCTTCGGTCTTTTTTGGTTCTTTGAAAACTTACTTGATATTGCCGTCTATATGGCTGATGCCCGCGCGCTTGTATTACCATTGATCGGCGGGTTAGGAGAAGATGCTCATGACTGGCATGATTTTTTTTTTCGATTTGGGTTGATCGATCAGGATACAGCCATTGCTTCCAAAACCCGATTTGTAGGGTGGGTTGGTATAATTTCCACTTGGTCTTGGTTCCTGTGGAGATGGTTGATTGACAGAAAGCCATTCCAAAAATAAGAACGAAAGGCCAACTTCTTATTATTCCCACCAGTGGGTTTCATACTCCGTAGCTACTAGCCGTAGGGGCACCAGGCAATAATCGTTTGCCTTGATAATGTTTACCGGCAGAGAAAGATGTTTCCATTCAGGTCCAGCGTCACGCTGGCTACGGCTTTTAAATAAAAATCCTTGTCGGATACCCCGTCCGCTTGTGTCGGGGT
>JADFGI010000460.1 GCA_022567815.1 Nitrospinota bacterium | reverse complement strand
TTATTCTGCTATTTATTTTTTGGACAATGTTGATGTAGGTGGAATCATCCTAAAAAAGGAGTTTCAAGAACAGGGATTAAAATTTCTTATGGGACTTTTGAATTCAAAAATTCTCCGATGGTACTTTCCTTTTGTTAGCGCACCATTTCGAGGTGGGTGGCTTTCTGCTAATAAACAGTTTTTATCTCAACTCCCCATCCGCACGATCGACTTTTCCAATTCCGAAGACAAAGACCGGCACGACCAGATGGTTCAACATGTCGAGCGCATGCTGGGCCTCAATAAAAAACTGGCCACCGCAAAAACCGGACACGACAAGACCGTTCTGCAACGTCAGATCAACGCGACGGACAATCAAATCGACCGTCTGGTCTATGAGCTTTATGAATTGACGGACGCGGAAATCGCCATCGTTGAGGAAAGCGTAGGAAAATAACGCAGACCGGAGGAGAAGAACGCAGACGGGAGACCGCAGGCCGCAGACCGGAAAATCCCTCACCCACCCTCACCTAACCTCTCCCATGAGGGAGAGGGATTATTGAATACTTCCCATCACCTGACCGTCACTCTGCGGGTGCTTCCCTTGAAGGTGAGAGGGATTACTTCCTTCTCGTCATCGCGAGCCGCAAAGCGGCGCGGCGACCCAGGGGCTTCCAGAACCTCTGGATTGCTTCGTCGCTGACGCTCCTCGCAACGACGGGTTATGCAAAGGTCTCTTCGGTGAAAAGGGAGCCGTTTTTTTTCATCTGTGTTTATTGTGGTTCCAACCATCCCCTCACCCAGCCTTTGTGGTATTTAACATTAGCTCTCATGCCCGGCACGGGTACTTCGTGGAAGGGGGGGCCAGTTTTTCCCCCATCTTTGTTTATCTGTATTCATCTGTGGTTTCTTTGCGATCTTGGCGGCTTTGCGTGAGAAGGGTTTTTGGTTTTCTCTGCGTCCTTTGCGTCTTTGCGGTGAAAAAGGGTTTCAGGTTTATCCTGTCCATCCTGTCCAAAAGATTTTGACCTTCAATTTTGGGACGTGATACTATGTCGTATCAACCCAATACAGACGATTAAAACCAACATGCTCGATCCGGAAAATATAAAAACTTACCTCACTTTCGACGATGTTTTACTCCTGCCCGGCTATTCCAATGTTCTGCCAAACGAGGTCGATATTTCCACCCGGCTGACGCGGGAGATCAAGCTAAACTGCCCGTTGGTCAGTTCGCCGATGGACACGGTCACGGAAGAAAATCTCGCCATCGCCCTGGCGCAGGAAGGCGGAATCGGCATCATCCACCGCAACCTGCCGCCGGACATTCAGCGCAAAATGGTGGACCGGGTCAAACGCTCGGTCAGCATCATGATTCCCGACCCCATCACCATGCAACCGGACCAGAATATCCACCAGGCGTTGGAAGTGATGAGGAAATACAGCATCTCCGGCATTCCCATCACCAACGACAAAAAGCTGGTGGGGATTCTGACCAACCGCGACCTGCGCTTCGAGACTGATCTGGACCAATCCATCCGCTCGCTGATGACCAAGAACGACCTGGTGACGATCCCCGAAAACACGCCGCTGGAAAGATCCAAACAGCTCCTGCACGACAACCGCATCGAAAAACTGCTGGTGATCAACGGCGAGGGAACCTTGAAAGGGTTGATCACCATCAAGGACATCGAAAAAGCCGGACAATTCCCGCAAGCGGCGAAAGATTCCAAAGGCCGTCTGCTGGTGGGCGCGGCCCTGGGCGTCGCCAAAAGTCCACTGGAGCATGTGGAATCGCTGATCAAGGTCGGACTGGATGTGTTGGTGATCGACAGCGCCCACGGGCATTCGGAAAAAGTTTTGCAGAGCCTCCGCGACATCAAAGCCGGTTTTCCGGATTTGCAGGTGATCGGCGGCAACGTGGCCACCGCCGAGGGCACGGAAGCATTGATAAAAGCCGGAGCCGACGCGGTCAAGGTGGGCATTGGTCCGGGGTCCATCTGCACGACCCGCGTGGTCACCGGAGTGGGGGTCCCGCAGATCACCGCCATCTCCGAATGCGTGAAAGCGGCCAGGAAACACAACGTCCCAATCATTTCCGACGGCGGTATCAAAAACTCCGGCGACACCTCCAAAGCCATCGCCGCTGGTGCGCATACCGTCATGATCGGGTCCCTGTTCGCCGGAACCGAGGAAAGCCCCGGCGAAAAAATTCTCTACCAGGGCAGAAGCTACAAGGAATACCGGGGCATGGGGTCGCT
>JADFGI010000459.1 GCA_022567815.1 Nitrospinota bacterium | reverse complement strand
TCACGAGCCCTGAAAAGCTATAAATCCATTGCACGTTAATAGTTGGGTCCAGCCCCCAGGCTGGCCGCTTGCGGCGGGGTCGTTCATTGTTTCGACATTGCATTCAAACCATTTCAATAATCATGGCGATGGCTTCGCCGCCTCCGATACATAAACTGACCAAACCACGTTTTAACTTTTTCTCCTGCAAAGCGTTTATCAATGTCACCAAAATTCGTGCTCCGGTCGCGCCAATAGGATGGCCCAGGGCAATCGAACCTCCGTACACATTCACTTTTCCGGAATCCAGGCAGAGAAGATCGTTTACCGCCAGAGACATAACTGCGAACGCCTCATTTATTTCGAACAGGTCGATGTCATCCACGCCTAACCGGTTCTCTGACAGAATCTTTCTGATCGCCTCTACAGGAGCCAATGCAAATGTTTTGGGCGATTGAGCGTGTGAGGTATAAGCCGTAATTCTAGCGATGGGGCTCAGGTTAGTTGATTCCCTGCCAACGATCAATGCTGATGCTCCATCACTTAACTTGGCTCCGTTTCCTTTGGTGATGGTTCCCTGGTCTTTATCGAAAACCGGAGGCAAAATTGGAAACTCATCAAGGTTGTCCGCAAAAGGTTGTTCATCCCTGGTTATGATTTTCTCATGGCCTTTTTCGATGATCGAAACATTTGCAATTTCTTTGCTAAATTTTCCTGACTCCTGAGCATTGCGGGCCCTGGTATAGCTGGTAATGGCATAAGCATCCTGCGTGTCGCGGGAGTAGGCAAACTGTTTGGCCAATGATTCGCAAAGCTCACCCATTTGCCTGCCTTCATGAGAATCCCACAAACCATCATGGATCATGCTGTCGATGACGGTTGTGTTTCCCAGTTTATGCCCTTTGCGTAATTGGGGAATCAAAAAAGGTGCGCGGCTCATATTTTCCATTCCTCCCGCAACCACAAAATCAGCCTGCCCCAAACGCACCGCCTGATCCGCCAGTATGACGCTTTGCAACCCGGAACCGCAGACCTTGTTTATGGTGGATGCTCCGACATGCTCGGGCAACCCGCTTTTTAAGGATGCCTGGCGGGCGGGGGCCTGGCCCAATCCGGCTGAAAGCACATTGCCCAAATACACGGCATTCACATCACTGCCGGATACACCGCTTCTTTGCAAAGCTTCTGCAATCGCAATTGCCGCCAAATCAGGCGCAGGTACCGCAGAGAAAGCTCCATTGAATTTTCCGATAGGTGTACGAACAGCGCTGTAGATATATGAATAGTCCCTTAAAGCGGTCATTTTTTTTTATCAGGCCGGCCCAATTGGAACAGGTCTGTTGTCTTTGTATAGTAATCGGCTCCCATTCTTCCCACATTATTCATGATCTCCGGGGACAGTCCCTTTTTCCAATCAACGTTGGACATTTCTTTTGAAAGCATAATTTCCCGGACGTTGCCAAGCACCAGAGTTCCGACTCCCGCCCCTTCTCCCAACTCAACCGTCTGGTTGAGGTCGCATAGCAGATTGACAGGACTGTCTGTAATAAGCCGGGGCTCACCGGTTCCACGGTCACTAAAAGAAACATTGGCTTCTGAAAATTCATCCACGTCCCGATCAAAGGGCGCTGAGCTGATATTGGCTTTATTCGCATTTTCAAAGGATACGGTGCCCACAATATATTTTCCTGTCGCCTTGATATTTCTCAAAGTATCTTTTTCGGAACCGTCACGATTGTAAAAAATAGCATTGGAAATTATGGGAGGATTCATCGAACAAATATTAAAATAGCTGAACGGCGACAGATTAAAATCCCCGGTTTCCGAAACGGTCGAAATCCATGCGATAGGACGAGGCTGAACCACCGAATTCATAAAATGATAAACCTCCACCCAGAAATGCTCATGGGGGCGGATAGTCAAAAACTCTTTATGATTGCTCATGACGGATCCTCTCTCCAGCTGTTCGGATAATCGGAGTCTTCGAGGTTTTCACCTGCTTCCGTCAAAAATAACGGGTCAAAGGTGTCGACCATGACGGCCTGTTCATCTGTTTGCTTTGCCCCCAACGATTTTTGGTACATACCAGGATGAGGCCCGTGAGGAATGCCCGAAGGATGAAAACTGATAGACCCCTTTTCGATTCCCTTGCGACTTGTGAATTCGCCAGATACATAGAGGAGCATCTCGTCGCAGTTTACGGACGAGTGATAAAAGGGGCACGGGATGGCACGGTCATCAAAATCAAGAATCCTTGGCAA
>JADFGI010000075.1 GCA_022567815.1 Nitrospinota bacterium | reverse complement strand
TGGTTTAATGTTGATTGTGGATGTGATGGAGCTTGAGGATATGGAACAGCATGTTGAGTTTATTTGATTTCCAAGATAATCTCAATCAGTACTTCGGTACGCTCGGGTCAATCCTGTCCGCCCAGGCCAAAATGCCGCCCTTGAGGTTCTTGACTTTCTCAAAACCCGCCTCCTTTAAAAATTTCACCGCCTTGGCGCTGCGCCCGCCCGCTTTGCAGTGCACGACGATTTCCGACGAGCGATTTAATTCATGCACCCGTTTTTCAACTTCAGCTAACGGAATCAGAACTGAGTTTGGGATTCGGCAGATTTCGAATTCGTGGGGTTCCCGGACGTCCAGTATAAAGGGCGTGTCCTCCCCTGTTATTTTGGCCTTTAACTCTTCGACCGATATTTCGAATTCAGGTTCTAACACGATCTTATCCGCCTCTGTGCCGATGCCGCAAAAGTGCTCATAATCGATCAATTCCGTAACGGTTGGATTTTCACCACAAATAGGGCAATTGGGGTCTTTACGCAATTTCAATTCACGGTACTTCATCGCCAGCGCATCAAACAAAAGCAGCCGGCCGATCAAAGGCTCGCCTTTCCCCAAAATAAGTTTAACCGCTTCGGTGGCCTGAATCATGCCGATGTTTCCCGGAAGAATGCCCAGAACTCCCCCTTCGGCGCAGCTCGGCACCAACCCGGGCGGCGGCGGTTCCGGATAGAGGCAGCGGTAGCACGGCCCTTCCTTGGCATAAAACACCGAGGCCTGCCCTTCGAAGCGAAAGATGCTGCCGTAAACATTTGGCTTGCCTAAAAGAACGCAAGCATCGTTGACCAGATAGCGGGTGGGAAAATTATCCGTGCCATCGATGATGATATCGTAATTTTCGAGAATTTTCAGGGCATTTTCAGAAGTGAGACGCGTTTCATAGGTCTCTATTTCCAGATTAGGATTGATGCCTTGCAACCTCTCCTCCGCAGCTTGCAATTTCGGCCGCCCAACATCTTCAGTTGAAAAAATGATTTGGCGCTGCAAGTTTGAAAAATCCACCACATCAAAATCGACAATACCGATTCGGCCAACACCAGCTGCAGCCAAATACATTGCAGTGGGCGAGCCCAGTCCTCCCATTCCGACCAAAAGTACACTGGCCCGCTTCAACTTCCGCTGACCTTCCATTGCCACCTCCGGCATGATCAGATGCCGGCTGTAACGCTCGATTTCTGCTTTGGAAAATTCACCGTTGACCGCTTCAGCGCCACCAGCCACGGACGGGATGATGCTGATGATATCGCCGTCGTTGACTTCGGTTTCATAGGACTGGAGGTATCGAATATCGTCGTCGTTGACGTAAATGTTCACGAAATTTCGAACCTTACCGTCTTCATCATACAGATGCTTTTTTAGATCCGGGAATTCACGAGTCAAATTCTCCAGGAGCTCGCCAGCATTTTTACCCGACAACTCGACACTATCTCGATTTTGAGCGTATTGCCTGAGCGCAGTCGGGATCAATATTTTAATGGACATGGTTTCTCTCCTTCCATTCATCCGATGACTCGGAGTGATCGGATAGATGGTTTAATTAACAAAAATTATCTCTTCCTTAATGAATTTTACTCGGTCGTCTTGTAAAACCCACGATGTCACAGCTTCAGCTTTTTGACTTTTCACTGAGACGATAATATAAGAATACCAGGGCCAACCATGTTCCAGATCGTAATCAGATGGCCTGGCCTCGGCATTCGGGTGCGAGTGATAAAAACCTACGACATCCAACCCCCGGTCGTTAGCAAATTTTTCTCCTTCCAAAAAGGCTTGCGGCGTGATCAAAAATCGATGGTGGCTCTCTTGCTCTACCCTTGCATTATGAGCAGGAAGTGTGATCATCACTTCTTTGTCGCCATCATTTTGTTTACCAAGTAAAAAACCACAGCATTCAAGAGGGTAAGATTCTGCTCCGTAAGCTTTGATTAACTCAAAATTTTCTTTATCGATTTTAAGTGCCAATTAATCCTCTCCCCAAAATCTTTGATCAAAATACTTGTGAGCACTATCCGCAAATATGACTACGATTAAGCCGGATTTAAGTTTTCCGGCAATTCTCACCGCCGCGGCTAAAACTGCCCCAGAGGAGAGACCTACCAATAGCCCTTCTTCTTTCGCAAGACGCTTTACCATCCGTTGAGCATGTTCTGTGCTTACTTCAATATTTTCATCGGCTAAATCGGCATCGTAAAAACCGGGTATCATTGCGGAATCCATGTGTTTCAGCCCCTCCAGACCGTGCAAAGGAGAAACGGGTTGCACCGAAATCAACTGAATAGCCTCATTGTACTCTTTGAGCCGGCGGCCGCAACCGATGAAGGTGCCGCTGGTCCCCAGACCCGCGATGAAATGAGTTACTTGTCCATCTGTCTGCCGGATGATTTCAGGTCCGGTCGTCTCGTAGTGCGCCAACCAATTCTCTGGGTTGTTGTATTGGTCCGGGTAAAAATATCGTGCAGGTTCCTCCGAATAGATCCGCATGGCCTGGCGAATGGCACCATCGGAGCCGTGTTGGGGGTCAGAAAAAACCAGCTCGGCGCCATAGGCGATCAAGATACTCTTGAATAGGGCGCCGGCGTTGGCTGGTATAACAAGTTTTACTTTATATCCCACCGCCGCGCCTAACATGGCGTAAGCGACACCGGTGTTTCCGGAAGTCGCATCGAGAATAATTTTCTCATGCGTCAGTTTCCCGGATTTTTCGCCGTCGAGAATCATCCTCAAAGCCGCCCGGTCCTTTACCGAACCGCCGGGGTTGTACCACTCGGCTTTGGCATAAATCTGCACCGGCGCAACCTCTGGCGCGAGAGCGGAAATCTTGAGTAACGGAGTCTTGCCAACACGTTCTACAATGGGACTCCGGGCAAGTCTACTCGAAGTTGCCGGTTTCTCTTCAACCACGGTATTTTCAAACACTGTTGCCACGACTACCTCAAACTGATTTTCTGTTCATACCCCACCGGATAAAAAGACCGATATAAAAACAAAAAACCCACATTCGAATGAAAGTGGGTTTTGAATTTCTCTGATGAAAGAGTTTGTTATCTATTTAGTCATCTGAAAACATTCATAGTCCACTACTCCTATGACAACACATACAGCCGTAACACGCGCAACAACAAGCGCAGGCAAGAAGAGCAGTGAGATTGTAAATGTTTTTTGTTATCAATTTTTGCTTCTTTAGAAAGTTAGATTAATATACAAAAGTGCAACACAGATGTCAAGTTTTTTTTCAAGAACGATTTTTCGCTACCCAATCTTTTATATAAGCGATAATTTCTCCTGACTCCGAACCGGGGCCGAACAGTTTTCCGGTGCCCTGCTCCTCCAAAGCTTTCGCATCATCAGGGGGGATAATGCCGCCGCCGGTCAACAGGACATCGTTCATGCCTTTTTCTTCCATGAGTTTTTTAATTTTTGGAAACAGGGTCATGTGAGCGCCCGAAAGGATGCTTAAGCCGATAACATCCACATCTTCCTGAAGGGCGGCCTCGACAATCATTTCCGGCGTTTGATGCAGGCCGGAATAAATAACTTCAAATCCAGCGTCGCGCAAGGCGCTGGCAATGACTTTTGCGCCGCGATCGTGGCCGTCCAAACCGGCTTTCCCTACCAGTACTCTGATTTTTTTTTCCATAGAATTAGCTTCGATTTTTTAGTTTCGGGTTTCGGGTTTCGGGTTTCGGGTTTAAAAAATAATCGGTTCTTTATACACCCCGAACTCAACTTTCAAAACATCAATCATTTCACCAATGGTGGCGTAGGCTTTTGCACACTCAATAAACCTTGGCATGAGATTCGAGCCGTCACGTGCCGCTTCTCGCAATTGGTTTAAAGATTCGTCCACTGAAACCTGATTGCGGCCTGTTTTCATTTTGTTCAAACTGTCGATTTGTTCTTTGGTGACTTTTTCATCGATCCGTAGGATCGGGATATCCAGCTTTTCGTCTTTTTCTTTATGAGAATTCACCCCGACGATCAAGCGGTCCTTCGCTTCAATCTCATCCTGATATTTTCTCGCTGCCTTGGCGATATCTCTCTGGAAGAATCCTTTTTCAATCGCGGGGATAACACCGCCTAGCGCATCGATTCTCTCAAAATACTCTTCAGCCTCTTGTTCCATTTTATTGGTTAAACTTTCCATAAAATAGGAGCCGGCAAAAGGATCGATGGTGTTAACAACACCGGTTTCATAAGCGATAATTTGCTGGGTTCGCAAAGCAATCTTCGCAGCGTACTCGGAAGGCAGCGCCCAGGTTTCATCCAAAGAATTTGTGTGCAAGGATTGAGTGCCACCCAAAACGCCGGCCATTGCTTCAAAAGCTGTGCGAATGATATTATTTTCGGGCTGCTGGCCGGTTAACGAACAGCCGGCTGTTTGTGTATGAAATCTCAGCTTCCATGATTTCTCATTTTTTGCACCGTATTTGTAGCGCATTCTTTTCGCGTAAATCCGTCGTGCCGCCCGAAACTTGGCAATCTCTTCAAAAAAGTCAATGTGGGAATTAAAAAAGTGGGAGAATCGCGGCGCAAATTCGTCGATGTCAAGACCTCGTTCTATGCAAGCTTCGACATAGGCAAAACCATCGGCCAGCGTAAAAGCCAACTCCTGAACCGCTGTCGAACCGGCTTCACGAATATGATAGCCGCTAATCGAAATCGTATTCCACATCGGCACATGTTTGGTGCAGTACTCAACCGAGTCAACAATAATCCGCATCGAGGGCTCAGGCGGAAAGATAAATTCTTTCTGGGCGGTATACTCCTTTAAAATGTCATTTTGCAAAGTGCCGCGCAGCTTTTCCTGAGGCACACCTTGTTTTTCGGCAACGCAAATATAAAAAGCCAGCAGAATGGCCGCAGGAGAGTTGATGGTCATCGAAGTGCTGATTTTATCCAGAGGAATACCCTCAAACAACACCTCCATATCGGCCAGCGAATCAATGGCGACACCGCAAGTACCGACTTCGCCCTCGCTTTTCGGATCGTCGGAATCGACACCCATTAAGGTCGGCAAATCAAAAGCAACGGAGAGCCCATCCTGACCATGTTCGAGGAGATACTTAAAGCGTTCGTTAGTATCTTTCGCCATGCCGAAACCGGCGAATTGCCGCATGGTCCACAAACGGCCGCGGTACATATTGTGGTGAATGCCTCTGGTGTAAGGAAACTCGCCGGGAAAACCAATGTCTTCAAAGAAATCGACGTCCTGCGAGTCATCAGGAGTATAGAGATCTTTAATTGGCTCGCTCGAAACCGTTACAAATTTCGCGTCACGGTCGCGTGTTTTTTGCTGCTTAGCCTCACGCCACTGTTTTTTCTGAGCTATGACCTTGTCAAGATATCCATTATTCATTTTTTTTCTCCATTCTACTTTTAAAGTTTTCCACAAGTTGATCTGCGATTTTATAGGGTGACAGATTCAAATCATTTGAACTTTCGAGATTTTCAATCAGTGTCCTGCGGTTTGAATCATCCCAGAATTCTTTTTCAAGACGCTGCCGGACAATCGATTGAATTTTCTTTGAAATGCGCTCTTTTCTATTTTTATTTAATAAATTAAACTCCACTCACTACCTTCCCTCCCACCATCGAAAAATCAACCGTTTTCCGATCCGGGTCGAAGGGGATATCGGTCCAGGAGGAGGATGGATTGTCGATGCGGAATCCGATGAGGTCGGCAGGCCTGCCGGGGGAAAGCGTCCCAACGGGCAAATCCAATACGGTCGCGCCTCCGAAGGTCGCCATTTTTAAAATTTCAAGCCGGGAAACATCCCCCAGCATTTCATCGGCGATCTTCAGTTCGCGGAGAAAATTCAGCGATTCGTTACTCGCCAACGAATCCGTCCCCAGCCCCACGGGGATGCCGCAGTCGAGCAGTTTGCGGACCGGCATGAACCGGGTGCGATCAAACCAGCGGCTACTTCCCGGACAAAACACCGCCCTCGCGTTCCGCGCCGCCAATAGTTCAAGGTCACCGTCGATATGGTTCAGGTGAACGGCAACCAGCGAATCCAGGGCGCCGATGTCATCCAGATACCGGACGGGACTTTTCCCCGGTGGAACCCAAGCCTCGTCATACACCCCACGCGCTTCCAGAAACTCTTGCAACTCCCCTCCTCCCTTTTGAAGGAAACGGACTTCTTCGGGAAACTCCGCCAAATGGCAGGATGAGAGGCAATCATAGCGCGAGGCAAGATTCTTCAGTTCCCGGAACAGGGCGGGTGATACGGAATAGGGCGAATGCGGAGCCAGACCCAGTTGAAACATCCGTCCTTTGGGATTTTGGCCTGCAAAAACTGAAGCCACTTGTTCCAGGGATTCCTTGACCCGACTGCTCTTGAATCCCAGGATTTCCAGAAACACCACCTGCCGGAATGGCAGGCCCGCGTATTCTGTTAATAGCTCCATTTGCGACAGGGTATCCGCCAGCGTCGTCACTCCTGATTTCAACATTTCCGCCGCCCCGGAATGAAGGGCCGAAACGCGATCCTTCCAGGGCGTTTGAAGATTTTCCTGCAAAAGCGCACGCACCCAATCTGTGAATCTTTCACACTTGGGTACCTTGCCACGCAACGCGGAAAGGGAAAGGTGGCAATGAGCGTTCACAAAACCGGGGAGGATGAGATGGTCGGACAAATCCAGACACGAAGCCAATGCCGCCGACTGCGTTTGCCGGATTTCTTTGATAAGGCCCTGCTCGATGAGCAGTTCTCCGTTTTCGATCACCTCTCCTTCCATCGGAAGGAGAGCTTTAAATTTTATCTTTAAAATATTGGGCATCCCTTTACGTTTTCAACGGTCATTCTATTTATAAATGGTGATATCCCCGTGGCGGGTCTGGCAGGTTGCTGAAAAAGCCTCAAGGCGTCACCCTGAGCTTGTCGAAGGGGGACAAGAGTTCTAAGCAGACTCATGCTTCGACAGGCTCAGCATGACATCAAGCAAATATCGCCTTGAATACACCTTTTCAGCAACCTGCTAAAATATGGTTTTCTTGAGGTAGGCACGGTAACTGTCGCCAAATTTTTCCAACAGAGCTTTTTCTTCTTCCCGCGCCCGGTAGATATTCAAAGGAATGACTACAACCGCCATGTACACCATTCCAAAAACCGACCCGCAAGCTGACAGCAATCCGAACAGGGTTAAATTGATCCCAACATAAATGGGATGGCGGAAAAACCGATAAATGCCTCCTGTCTTTAGAGCGTCCGTTCCGGGCAGAACAGCAAGGGATTTTCCCAGAGAAATCATCCCCAATATCCATATGCCCATGCCCACCCCCCCTATGGCGAGGGCAATCGGCACAATCTCCGGGTGGCCGAAACCAAAGTTCTTGGGTGAAAAATAAACCCCCGCCAGTGGAAAAAAATACAGCAGGGGAATGAAGACGTTCAATGCAAACCGTTGATTGGAAGATAAAGATTTAAAGTCGATCATCGTACTGCTCACTGCTCTAAAATGAGTTTTGTGAAAACTTCCTGGCCTTCAAGAATCTCCACTTCGATAATTACCTTGAGCACCGGCAAGGAAAATACCGAGGGGTCGATTTTAACGCTGTCTTTTTCTGATACCAGAATGTACTCCGCGCCCGCTTTTCTAGCCTCCTGTTCCAGGGTTTTAAAGTCTTCCGCCGAATAGCGATGATGGTCCGGAAACGCGCGAAAAAAAACCACACGCGCCTTCGCCGTTTCCAGAGTGTCGCGGAAATCGCCCGGTTTGGCGATCCCGCAAAAAGCCGCCACCGGTTGATCCCTTAAAAATTCCGCAGAAATCGTTTCGTGATTATCCAGCCGGATGAGGGATTCGAGACGGAGCGCGGTTTTAATGACTGGAATGTTGCTTGGAAACTCCAGCATATCTCCCTGTGAACAGGAATTTCCATTCCCCGAACAGCGGGTGAGGCAAATCAAATCGGCGCGATGGCTTTCTTTCACCGGTTCCCGCAACTCACCGGCGGGAAAGAGATGGCCGTTGCCCAGTGGTTCTTTTTGATCGAGCAGAAGGATGTTGAGATCACGGGAAAGCGCAAGGTGCTGAAACCCGTCATCGAGGATCAAGGTGTCAACGCCAAAATGTTGCATGGCATAATTGCCGGTAAGCCAGCGGTCCTTTCCAGTGAGCACGGGAATGTTTTTGAGCCGCTTCGCGATCATCACTGGTTCGTCACCCGCCACTTCCGCCGAAAGTAAAATTTGTTGACCATCGCAAACCACGTTTACTTTTTCCTGGGAGATGCCTCCGTATCCCCGGCTGAGCACCGCTGGCTTGAGGCCATTGTCTCGCAGAATCCCGGCGATCATGAGGACCATGGGCGTTTTCCCGGTTCCGCCCAGGGTCAGGTTGCCGACGCTAATCACCCGGCCCGGCAAACAGCGGGTCGGAAAAATTCCTCCGCCGTAAGCCAGCCGATTCAAACGAAGGCCCAAACGATAAACGATGGACACGACCCGAAACAACAGGTGCAATGGAACATGGTAAAATTTCCGCCGTGGGGAAATTATCCGGTAATAAAGCGCGTCCAAACCCATACAATTTTATCCATTCCTTCAATTAATTAGAGGTATACTCCCTGCCTATGGAAATCCTGTATCATACCATTGTCGGCGCCGCCATCCTAGCCGCATCCCCTTTCATTCTAATGCGGATGGCCCTCTCCGCCGCATTCCGTTCGGATATTCTGGAGCGCCACCGTGGGGGAAAATCCCTGCCGTCTTTTTCTGGATGTTTGTGGATACACGCTTCCTCCGCGGGTGAAGTGCGGGCGGCAAAAATTCTTTTAGACGCGCTGAAAAAAAAAGACGACCCACCACGCATCGTTCTTTCTACCTTTACGCGAACAGGTTACGACCTGGCAAAAAAGGAGAATATCGAAAACGTTTTTCGTCTGCCGTTTGATTTTCCCTTATGGCTCAATCCGATTTTCGACAAATTGAATCCTTCCCAACTGATCCTGATCGAAGCGGAACTCTGGCCTTCTCTGCTTCGGCAGTGCAAGCGCCGAAACGTGCCGGTTCTTTTAATCAACGGCAGGATGTCTGAACGGTCGGCGCACCGGTACCGGAAAATTCTGCCTTTCTTTCGCTGGATCGCTGGCGCAGTCTCGGTTTTCTCCATGCGCACTCAAGCGGATGCGGACCGGGTGCTGGCATTGGGGATTTCGCCCCAAAAAGTCCGGGTAACGGGCAATGTAAAATTCGACGCTAGTACGGGCGATTCTCTGCCAGCTCAAAAAACACCTCCCCCTAAATATCCCTGGGTGGTTTTTGGGTCGACCCGGCCCGGCGAGGAAGGCCCCATCATGGAATCCGTCCTGCGCCTGAAAAAGGAAATGCCGGATCTCAATGTCGCCCTCGCCCCCAGGCATGTGGATCGTTGCCAGGAAATCGAAAGTCTGATCCTCGAATACGGTGTGGAATTCAAACGTCATTCCCAACTTTCCCAAAATTTGGAAGACATCCGCGGAGCGCTCATCCTGATAGACACAATGGGCGAACTGAATCATTACTATGCACGAGCAACCGTGGCTTTCGTCGGCGGTGGATTCAATCCCCGGTTTGGCGGACAAAATATTCTCGAACCCGCCGCGCTCGGTCTTCCGGTGATTTACGGGAAACACATGCAAAACTTTGAGGAAGAAGCCCGGCTGTTAAAAGAATCTGGAGGCGGCATTCAAATTGACAATCCGAATGAACTGTACCCGGCCCTGCACCGGCTCCTCACCCAACCGGAGGAACGCAAACGGCGCGGTCAATCGGCGGCAGAGACCATACGGGCGAATCAGGGAGCGGTGCAACGGAATATCGAATTGATCAAAAAAACGCAGACCGCAGACGGTGGTCTGCTTTTCAAATGATGTTTCTATATCACATACTCTCAACCATCCTTGCGTTCCTCGTTGCTCCCTGTTTTGCAATTTATTCTCTTGTTACGAGTCGCAAGCACAGAGGACTTTGGCATCATTTCGGACTCGTTCCTTCGCCCGATAAGTCACGCTCACCATCGCAAAAAACCCTCTGGGTTTTTGCGTTGTCTCTGGGCGAAGTGACCGCCGCCGCTCCAGTGTTGAAACTCATTCACGAGGAACGACCGGATTTACGCATCGTCGTTTCCGTCACCACCGATTCAGGGTATGACGGCGCCCGGAAAAAAATCCCCTTCGCCGATCAAATCATTTTTCATCCGCTCGACTGCCTGCCGTTTACCCTGACCGCGCTGAACCGGATTCGCCCGGACGTGTTCATCGTCACCGATACCGGATTCTGGCCCGGTCTGCTCGACCTGCTGGCGCGGCGCAAAACACCTGCGTTACTTTTCAACGGAAGATTATCTCAACGCTCGCAAAAGCGTTATCAACAATTGGGAAGATTTTCTAAAAACTTATGCAACCGATTCATCGTCCGGTGCATGCAAAGCCAAAAGTGAAG
>JADFGI010000458.1 GCA_022567815.1 Nitrospinota bacterium | reverse complement strand
CACTACGTGGGGAGGAAGCTTGGGCCTGACGCTACGCGAGGCCCTGAAAACATACAAGGGGTAAATCCAGAGACTCTGGGTCGCCACGCCGCTTGTCGCGGCTCGCGATGACGAAATATGCGAATTTTGGCAGATTCTGGGGAAGCACACAGATAAAAATTAATAATTTGGCGAATTTAACAGCAGGCTCAAAAAAGAAGCTCACCGAATCAGTGTATTGATTTCAAAAATGCCATTAGAAATTCCGTAATATTTTTCGTGGCCTTATGGGCGATTCCATTCAAACTCATGAACGTCCCGATCGTTCCCGGATGAGTGAGGACATACCACCCGGCTTTGCGTATGGAAATTTGCCCGTCTTTTGCCATGAACGGAGAAACATCGATCAACTGCTGATCCACCGTGTCGGTGATCGAGCGGATGGACAGGAATGGCAGGTTTCTCACCGCCGCCATTTGCGCGAGGACAGATGTTTCCATATCGATTGCCATCGCCCCATAATTCTCCCCCAGCGATTTTTTGTCCTCCGGCTTGTTGACCACCCGGTCCATCGTCAGCAGACCCCCTTTATGCACAGAGTATTTGTCCGATGGCGGGACTTTCCCGGCCTGCCCTGCCAGGCAGGATGTGATCGGGATTTCCTCGGGCGGTTCCCCGTCTTTCGGGCCGGTCAGAAATTGGTTGGCCACCAGAAGATCCCCGGGTTTGAGATCGGGATGGGTTCCACCGGCATAGCCGAGGGAAATCACCATGCTGAGAGAATATTTTTCCAGAACCTGCGCCAACGCCCCACCCGCCCGGATTCTCCCGATTCCGGTGCGCACCAGGACGATGTCTTTCCCCTCCCACGTTCCACAAAAGACATCGGCGGCGCCAAGTTTCAACCTCAGTTCAATCTTCATCCGGCCTTTGATTCCGGCGATCTCTTGCTTGACCGCTCCCAATATACAGATGGCATTTTCCACCAGCGTGACGCTGGACCCAGAATTGACGGTCGGTGGATTTTGGAGTATTAACACAATTTTTTCTTCTTTTTGAGTGGGTCTGCTCTGTATTCATCTGTATTTATCTGAGATTTCAACTATCCTCTCACCCAACCCGTCACATCCCTCCAAAGGGATCAGGGGGTTCGCGGAAACTCTTTTTCTCAGAAGATGTTTCGGTCGTGGAACCAGGTTCGTCCGGCGGTTTTTCCGCAAGCTGAAATTTCATCTTCGATGCAATAGGAAACAACAAAGGCGCGGTCCTTGTCGACGAAGGTTGAATGTTTTTCAATCCTGCGCGAAACTTGTTGAGTCCCACCAGGGTAGCCGACCGTCTTTCAGGAATCTCCTGCATGACCGATTGGGCGGCGCGGCGGCCAAAAACCGTAATGTCCAACAGCGAATTTCCCATCAGGCGATTGGTTCCATGCAGTCCGCCCGTCACTTCGCCTGCGGCCCACAATCCCCGGAGTTCCGTTTTGCAGGACGGGTCGATCCGAATGCCTCCGTTCTGGTAATGCAGAGTGGGATAAATCAGCAGGGGTTGGATGGCAGGGTCGATCCCATAACGTTCAAATCGGTGGATGAGTCCGGGGAACTGTCGGCGCAAAGTTCCCTTGCCATGATTCATCTCGATGAGCGGCGTGTCCAGCCAGACACCGGAACGGCCAGTCGGTGTTTGCACTCCCCGGTTTTCAGCCACCTCGCGGATGATGGCTCCCGCCAGCACGTCCCGGTAGACCAGTTCGTCGATGAAGCGTTCGCCATTCACGTTGATCACCTGCGCGCCAATAGCCCGAATGGACTCGGTAACCAGTTGCCCCGCCAAGGCCTCAGGGTAACTGGAGCCGGAAGGATGGTACTGGTAACTGTCGGTATGGATCAAACAGCATCCTTGCCGGTAAGCGAGAATGAGTCCATCGCCGGTAGCGCCTAAGTGGTTGCTGGTGGGGAATCCCTGGAGCCGCAACTGACCGCTACCGCCGGTCGCCATAATAACCGCGCGCGCCGAAACGCTGACCAGTTTTTCGGTTGATCGGTCCCATAGAACCGCGCCGGTGATCTGGCCTTCGCCGTTGTCTAACAGTTCCACCGCCGAATGGTTTTCAAGAATTTTGGTTGCGGTCAAGAGCACGGCGTCCTTGAGAACGCGCATGATTTCGAGTCCGGTATAATCCCGGCAGGCCAGCACTCTGGGGACGGAGGTGCCGCCACCCTTGCGCAGGCGAAAGGTTCCGTCTTCATTTTGATCGAACAGGCATCCGAGATTGCTCAACCAGC
>JADFGI010000074.1 GCA_022567815.1 Nitrospinota bacterium | reverse complement strand
CAATTTTTACGCCGCTCTGAACAGTGCCGTCTTCACGGACGGGTCGTTTGTTTACATTCCCCCGGACACCGTGAGCCCGATGGATCTTTCGACTTACTTCCGTATCAACACCGAGGAGACCGGGCAGTTTGAGCGCACCTTGATCATCTGCACGGAAAATAGTTATGTGTCTTACCTGGAAGGTTGCACCGCCCCGCAGTTCGACACCAATCAACTGCATGCCGCCGTGGTCGAGCTGATAACGATGGACAATGCCGAGATCAAATACAGTACGGTGCAGAACTGGTATGCGGGAGACATGGAGACAGGCAAAGGGGGCATTTACAATTTTGTCACCAAGCGCGGAAAATGCCTGGGCAAAAACTCGAAAATCTCCTGGACGCAGGTTGAAACCGGATCGGCGATCACCTGGAAATATCCAAGCTGTCTTTTAATTGGAGACAATTCGGTCGGCGAATTCTACTCGGTAGCGTTGACCAACGGATACATGCAGGCCGATACAGGAACCAAGATGATCCACATCGGCAAAAACACACGCTCCAGCATCATTTCCAAGGGCATTTGCGCTGATCATTCCAGCAACAGTTACCGGGGCCAGGTCAAGGTGCTCAAGGGCGCGACCAATGCCAGGAATTACAGTCAGTGCGACAGTATGTTGGTTGGAGACAAGTGTAGCGCCCACACCTTTCCTTATATTGAATCCGCGAATAGTTCCGTCCAGCTTGAGCATGAAGCCTCCACCTCCAAAATCAGCGAGGAACAGCTTTTCTATTTTGAGCAGAGGGGAATTTCCAGGGAAAATGCCATCACCGCCGTCATCAATGGATTCTGCAAGGAAGTCTTCAAACAGTTGCCGATGGAATTCGCCGTGGAAGCGCAGAAACTGCTGACTTTGAAACTGGAAAACAGCGTCGGTTGATTACAGGAAATTTCCTATTAAAAAGATGAAGTTTGCACTCAATTCCCCGTTGCTTGCGGCGGGGATTGTTTGTTTTAAAAACATGAAGATAGAGGTAAATCTGAATGCTTGAAGTTAAAGATTTGCGGGCCGGGTTCGATGGCACTGAAATAATAAAAGGCATCTCCCTGTCTGTGAAAGCAGGTGAAGTCCATGCCATCATGGGACCCAACGGGTCGGGGAAAAGCACTCTGGCCAAGGTATTGGTGGGGCATCCCTCTTACGAGGTGATGGGCGGAGAAGTGACCTTCAATGGGGAGAACCTGTTGGAGATGGATCCGGAACAAAGAGCCTTGAAGGGATTATTTATGGGATTCCAATATCCCGTAGAAATTCCCGGTGTGAACAACGCCGAATTTTTGCGGATGGCTTACAATGCCAAGCGGGTTAACGAAGGTAAAGAGGAAATCGATCCTCTCGACTTTGATGACATCCTCGTGGAAAAAATGGAGATGTTGAGCATGGAGAAAAAATACCGCGAACGCAACCTGAACGAAGGTTTCTCCGGCGGCGAAAAAAAGAAAAACGAAATCTTGCAGATGGCTATCCTGGAACCCAAACTTGCTGTGTTGGATGAAACCGATTCGGGACTCGATATCGACGCCATGCGCGTGGTCGCGGATGGCGTGAACAGGCTTAGAAACGAAAACAACGCCCTGATTCTGATCACCCACTATCAAAGGTTGCTGGAATATATCAAGCCCGATTACGTGCATGTGTTGAGTCATGGAATTATCGTCAAGTCGGGTGAGAAAGATCTGGCTCTGGAGCTGGAAGCCCGGGGTTACGATTGGCTCGCTCCCACGAATTAGGAGGGGGTATGACGACGACACTTGTTGATGCAACCGATCAGGCAGAATTGGCCATTTTGAACTTGCATAAAAAGTTTATGAGCGAGAGCCGCCCTCCTGAAGCTCTTCTTCCGCTCAATGAGGCCGCACTCCAGCGTTTTGAACTTCTAAAGTTCCCGCATAGAAAACATGAAATGTACACCTTTGTGAATACGAAGGAGCTGGTTTCGACCGTGTTTTCCCTGCCGCCGGAAACCCCGGTTTCCAAGGATTTTATAAAAAGCCATATCTTTCCCGAATGTGAATCAAGCTATCTGGTCATTGCCGATGGAGTTTTCAGGGATGACCTTTCGGATTATTCCGCCATTAAATCGGCCATAAACCTGGTGCCGATTGAAGAAGCTGTCGCCCAATCCGAAATCAAAGAGTATATGGCCGATACGATTGAAAAGGAGAACGATGTTTTTGCTTCCATCAATACTGCCTTTTTGAGCCGGGGGACGATGATCGATGTTCCACGGAAACAACAGGTAGAGACGCCTCTGCAAATTCTGCATGTCTCCACCGGGTCAACATCCGGGAAGGTGACCTCCCATCCACGAATTCTGGTGCGATTGGGGGAGATGGCGGAATTGAAGATGATCGTCAAATACGTCGGCGCTCAGGGAAATTATTTCGTCAATTCGGTGATGGACCTACTGGTAGGGGAGCAGGCAGGAATCACCTATGTCCAGGTGCAGGAAGACGCAATGGATGCCTGGCACTTTTCCAAAACGCGCGTGGTGCAAGGGCAAAACAGCCGTGTCTCGGCGTTCAATGCTTTTTTTGGAAATCAATTAACGCGCCATCATTTTGAGGCCCATTTAAAAGACGTTGGCGTCGAATTAAAGTTGAACAGTGTGAGCGTTTTGACCGATCAGGAGCAAGTGCATAATTTCGTGCGCATCCATCATGAGGCGCCACATGGCACCAGTGCCCAGGTTTTTAAAAATATCGTCAGTGGCAAAAGCCGTTCCAGTATTGATGGGACTGTCATCGTCAACCAGGGCGCCCAGCAGACCAATTCCGATCAACTCATCAATAATCTCATGCTTTCCGATAACGCCCATGCGGACACCAAGCCCAATCTGATGATTTTTGCGGATGATGTCAAATGCACGCATGGAGCTACGGTGGGGCAACTGGACGAGGATCAATTGTTTTATCTGAAGACCCGTGGTCTTATAGAGAAAGTAGCCAAGGAACTTCTGACCAAAAGCTTCGCCGAAAGTATCATCCAGACTATCGAGTTCCCTGGAGTGGTAGAATACCTTGAAAATAATCTTTTGAAAAAACTGGAGGCTTGACATGCCTGATTCGAATACGGGTTTGGCGACCAAATCCGCCCTAGATATAGAAAAGGTTCGCCAGGACTTTCCAGTGTTGTCGCAGACGGTCCACGGCAAACCCCTGGTGTATCTCGACAATGCCGCAACTACCCACAAGCCCCAATGCGTGATCGAGCGGGTGCGGGAATTCGACGCCGAGCAATACGGAACCGTCCGGCGAGGCTCCTACAAAATGAGCGAACAGGCAACCCTGCTTTATGAAGAAGCCCGGCAAAAGGTGGCGGATTTTGTTGGCGCTCCCGACCGTAAGGAAATCGTTTTTACCAGCGGAACCACGCAGGCGATCAATCTGGTCGCCTACAGTTACGGCAGGAAATTTGTCAATGCGGGCGATGAGATCATCATCTCCAATATCGAGCACCACGCCAACATAGTTCCCTGGCAGGTATTGTGCGAGGAAAAGGGCGCTAGGCTCCGGGTCATTCCCGTCAATGACGACGGCGAACTGATTATGGAAGAATACGAGAAACTGCTGAACGAAAAAACCAGGCTGGTGGCGGTGAACCATATCTCCAATGCCCTCGGCACGATCAATCCGGTCAAGGAAATCATTCGCAAAGGGCACGATGCGGGAGCCAAAGTGTTGATCGACGGAGCGCAAAGTTCTCCGCACATGAAAATCGATGTGAAGGATCTGGATTGTGATTTTTACACCTTCTCCGGTCACAAGATGTACGCGCCCAGCGGGATCGGCGGCGTGTATGGAAAAATGGACCTCTGGGAATCGATGGGGCCTTATGTGACGGGCGGTGATATGATCCTGCAAGTCACTTTGGAAAAAACCACCTACGCCAAACCGCCGGCCCGGTTTGAAGCGGGCACGCCTCCCATCACTCAGGTGATCGGCCTCGGAACCGCCATCGATTACATCACCGAAATAGGGTTGGACAATATTTTTGAATACGAAATGAGCCTGCTGGATTATGCCACCCGGTTATTGGGGGAAATCGACGGCTTGAGGATCATCGGCAACGCCAGGGAAAAAGCCAGCATCATCTCCTTTGTGCTGGACGTGGCGCATCCGCATGATGTGAGTTCGATGCTCGATCAGGACGGCATCGCGGTCCGGGGAGGGCATCATTGCGCCCAACCGACGATGATTCGTTTTGGTGTTCCGGCAACCACGCGGGCATCGATGGCTTTCTATAATAAATATGAAGAATTGGACGCTTTGGCTGAAAGCATCCGAAAGGTCATTAAGTTGTTTTCGTGATGTTTGTTGAAAGGATATATTTTTAATGTCTTACGACAACGAGTTGTACCAACAAGTCATTTTGGACCACAACCGCAATCCGAAAAATTTCCGTGAAATCAAAAACGCGACCCACCATTGCCACGGGATAAATCCCCTGTGCGGCGATGATATGACGGTTTACATGGAGGTGGATTCCGAACAGGGCGTCATTCGGGATATCAGTTTTGTCGGAACCGGATGCGCTATCTCCAAAGCCAGTTCTTCAATGATGACGGCTTATTTGAAGGGCAGGTCGCTTGAGGAGTCCAGAGTTATTTTTGATGAATTTCATAAAATGGTGTTGGGTGAATTGGACCCGGAAAAACAGGAGCATCATCTGGGGAAACTCAAACTGTTCAGGGGAATCCGGGACTATCCCTCCAGAACCAAATGCGCAAGCCTCGCCTGGCACACAATGATCGGCGCCCTGGATAAAAAAACCGAGGAGATCAGCACGGAGTAACCTGCATCCCATTTGAACTCCTGCCTTTCCAGTTTTGCCCAATTGGACCTTGTCATGGCCCTCGAAACATTTCAAAGCAAACTCGATATTTCGACCCGGCCAGGCGAGCTGGTCAAAAAGCTTTCCAACGATAATTTGATCTGTACCGCCTGCGGCCACCTTTGCAAATTGCGTCCCGGTCAGCGGGGAATTTGCAAGGTCCGATTCAACGAAGGAGGCATTCTCCGCGTTCCCTTCAATTATGCGGCGGGCGTGCAAAACGATCCGATAGAGAAAAAACCTTTCTTTCACGTCCTTCCCGGGAGCTCTGCGTTGAGCTTTGGAATGCTGGGTTGTGATTTTCGTTGCGCCTATTGTCAGAATTGGTTCACATCGCAGACCCTGAGGGACGACGCATCCACCAGCAACTTCACATCGATCACCGCCGGTGGAATCTGTGACCTGGCGGAACAGCATGGTTCCAGGACGGTTGTTTCGACCTACAACGAACCGTTGATTACCAGTGAGTGGGCGGTCGAGGTTTTCCGCGAAGCCAGGGACCGCGGGTTACTCACCGCATATGTTTCCAACGGGCATGGAACGCCGGAGGTTCTGGCGTATATTGAACCCTGGATCGACTTGTATAAAATTGACCTCAAGTCATTTTCCGCAAAAAATTATCGCCGGTTGGGCGGCAATCTGGACGCGGTGTTGGAGACCATCCGCCAAACCCATGCAATGGGATTCTGGATAGAAATCGTGACGCTGACGATTCCTGATTATAACGACTCCGATGAAGAGTTAGCCCAAATAGCGCAATTCATCGCTTCCGTATCGGTGGATATCCCCTGGCATGTGACGGCGTTTCATCCCGATTACAAAATGAAGAACGTGGAAAGGACTCCCGCGAAAACTTTGTTGCGGGCCAGACAGTTGGGGAAAGAAGCCGGGTTGAGGTATATTTATTCGGGAAATTTGCCGGGTCAGGTGGAGAATACGGAAAATACTTTTTGCCCCCAATGCGGTGAGGCCGTCATTGAGCGGCAGGGGTTTAACGTTCTTTGCAATCGGCTTAAAAACGGGGCCTGCCCTCATTGCCACGAACCCATTCCCGGTAGATGGCCAGCGTAGCGCTGGACCAAAAATTTTCAGCACGAAGCAGGGTTCAGGTGGCTTATAAATCCCTAGTTCGTTTATATTTCATCCAGCGGTACGCTGGCTGGTTCAGGGAGCCAAGGTGAAAAAAAATCCAATCAGCGGACGATGGGTTTTATTTTTTTTAATGGCCGCATTATTTTTTGCCGTAGTTCCATTGACTGCTGGTGCGGGCCAGGGGAAAAAGATAATCCCAAAAGTCTCGTCAAAAAACCAAGCAACGGTTGAAGGATTTCGGTCAGCCCGTTTTGGCATGACTGAGAAAGAAGTTTACCGAGCCATTTATAAAGATTTTCGCGTTTCCAAAAAGAATGTCGAACGCCAGCTTCACCCAGTCGAAAAAACCGTCAATCTGGGAATCTTGCTGGAGGATCTTCTTCCCCAGTCCGGTCCCGCACGGACTTATTATGTTTTTGGTTATAAATCCCGGCGGCTGATACAAGTTAATGTCATTTGGGGCAAGCCTGTGGTGGAGAAACCCAATGCTGAGCAGGTGGTGAACCTGGCCAATCAGCTTCGTGGATATTTTTCCGGGCAGACATATAGACAAGAAGGATTGGCGGTGAACCAACCCTTTGGAAAGGACTCGATACTGGTCTTTCGCGGATCGGATAAAAAAGGCCGGATGGTTCTTCTGCTTTTAGTCAATCCCAAAAAACCGGGTTTGCCTCCCAATCAGGATATCGTTCTCAAACTGTCCTACATTCAACAACCTGAAAATCCGGACATATTTAAAATCGGGAAGGGAAAGTTTTAAATAGATTAAATCCCACCAGCCCCACTACGTGGGGAGGAAGCTTGGGCCTGACGCTTCGCGAGGCCCTGAAAACGTCTGGAGGAAAATTTCTGCACCATGAAGGATTCTAGTCAACCATAAACCCATAGCACGTTAATATTGGGTCCAGCCCCCAGGCTGGCCCCGCAACGCGGGGAAGAGAAGCTGGCTTGGCTCCTTCGCGGAGGGGAACTTGCTCACGCCCGCTACGCGGGAGGAAAATGTTAGGATAAAAAATTCGCCACGATGGAGGATTCAGTCAGCCATAAACCCATCGCACGTCAATATTGGGTCCAGCCCCCAGGCTGGTTGGGTCCAGCGTCACGCTGGTTGGGAAGCGTACTTTGCTGGAAAATATTAATGCCTTGATGTATGGACACCGGGGGATTAAAATTTCAGCGCATCCCATTGATGTTTGACATTATTTGCCAAAGGAGAAAAAATTGAAAAATAAAAAGGAGGTTGGGAAAGCCCTGGGGCGCATCGCCAGCGGTTTGTTTGTGGTCACGGCAAAGTGCGGCGATCAGGAAGACGCAGTCCTTGCCAGTTGGGTCAACCAGTGTTCCTTCGATCCCCCGGCGGTGTCTATCGTGTTGGCCACGGTTCGGCCCGCCCGCTTGCTGGTGGAGGGCTCGAACGCATTCATCATCAACGTGCTGGGTAAAGACACCAATGGCCTTCTCAAGCATTTCAGCAAGCCGCCTCAAGACGATATGTTCAAAGGAATCAAAACCACCAGGGGCACGCACGGAATCAGGATTTTGAGCGACGCCGTTTCCTGTTTGGAATGCGAAGTCGTCAATTCCGTTTTCTCAGGCGACCATGTTCTGTATATCGGGGAGATCGTCGGCGGCAAGGTTCTCAAGGGAGGCGATCCTTATATTCACACAAGGACCAACGGATTCAACTATTGATCCAGACCCAGCATGAGCAGGAAATCGGTGCGGGTGACGATCAGGTAGGCGGCCATGCATAAAAAAGCGATAACGGATACGATGAAAACTCCCAGTTTGACCAGGCGCTTTGGGTCGGTATGGTAATACTCCTTAACGTCCTCGGCAAAACTTTCCATAACGCCTTCGTCCGGGTGCTTTTTGAATGACTTGTCGATCGCGTCCCTTCCGTAAATGATGCCGAAGATGATCGCGATGATCATTATTTCAATGGCGCCGATCATGAATTAAAGTCCATTTTGGCTATTAATTTTAAAATACCGATTTTCGATAAAATTGCGATCCTTCCATCGTATCAGTTTTTTTGGGGACTTTTCAGCGCCAATGCTTTTGGCGCAACGGAAGCCGTAATCATCCATTCGAGTGTCTTGGTAGCTGTTGTTGCGGAATGACGAGTAAACGAACCCGCCTAAATCACGCCAGGAACCTCCTCTGAGTGCCCTGAATTCTCCACCAATGGGCCCCCTGGGGTTTTCATATTCGGAAGAATCCTCATAATACTCTCGATCATACCAATCGTCCACCCATTCTTTTACGTTTCCCGCCATGTTGTGTAGTCCAAAAGGGCTTTTACCTTCTGGAAGAGCATCGACCGGAACCATGACGCGGTGAGCCAGCTCCTGCGTCCAGGTTTGAAGATAACGGGCGCGTTCGGGCGTTGGCGGAGTATTTCCCCAGGGATAAATCCGCTTGTCTGTGCCGCGTGCGGCTTTTTCCCATTCCGCTTCGGTGGGGAGACGCTTGCCCTTCCAGAGGCAATAAGTATTCGCTCCATTCCAACTCACGTTGTTTATGGGTAAAGATCCCAATCCAGGCCTGGTCAGAAACCGTCCATTGTAAAACAACATTCCGTATTTATTGTCGAGGTAATAGCCCATTGTGTTGTTGACGGCATTCAAGAACTCCGCATAGTCGCTCGCGGCCACTTCGTAAGTGTCGATGTAAAATGCATCGAGAAATACCTGATGCTCAGGGGCCTCATCGGATCCGGTATTATTGGAACCCATGGTAAAAAAACCGGAAGGCACCAACGCCATTCCTTTTGGGATCTCTTTTGCCTTGTCATCGACTTTTTTATAAATCAGGCTTTGCAAAAGGGAGCGGGCTTCCTGCGCGAATTTTCCAGACGGGTTTTGTTCCAGATAATGTTGCAGAATGGGTTTGCCGCTTTCAATCTGTCCGGATTCAAAAAAAATCCAGCCGCTGAAAAATTCCAGTTCCGGTCGGCCGGGAAATCGCCGGACGGCGTTCTGAATATCCTTCACCATGTCAACTGCCACACGGGGGTTTTTACTTTTGAGAGCTTTTCGATACCATTGCCTGGCTTCTGGAAATGTTTGGCCCATTAAGGCATAAAAACCTAGATTCATTTGCGCCAGAACGACCAGATTTTCCTTTCCCTTGGCTGTTTTCAGTCCGCGTTTGGTCCAGGCTGTCGCCAGGCTGATTTCGCCTTTGCGGTAATGGGTCCATCCCAGTTGAATATAGGCGCGAAGAAGTTCGGGATGATGCTCAATGAGATAGCGGTAAAGCTCAATGGCATGATCGAAATCGTCCATCCGGTAAAACGTTTCCGCCAACGGCTCCAATACTTCCACTTTGCCGGGATATTGAGCCCTCAAGCGGTTGAAGGTTTCCAGAGCCAATGGGTGTTGGCCCATGCGTAAATAAATTTTTCCGATGGCAATCTGCGTGCGGAAATTCCGGGGGTCTATTTGCACCAGCTTTTTTAAATGCAGAAGGGCGCCGAAGTATTGTCTTTTTGCCTGAAACAGGTTCACTAATGCCTGATGACCGGGACCATAAAACGCGTCGATTTGGACTACCTGCAAAAACGCCTCTATGGCTTTGTCCGTTTGGCCGGATTGTTTGTAGGCCAGTCCAAGGTTGTACAGGGTGGACAGGTTGTTGGGGTCGGCTTTCAGGGCCAGTTGATAATGCAGGATGGCTTTTTCCATTTGCTGGGTTTCGGAATAGATATTAGCCAGATTGTTGTGCGCTTCGATCGATTCCGGATTGATCTGGGTCGAGAGGTTCAGGTAAAAAACGGCTGTTTCAGGCTGTTTGCTTTTATAATAGACCATGCCCACGTTGGAAAAATAAGCGCCGAGGGTGGATTTTTTCCCGATATTGCGCATAAAAAAAATCGAGCTCTTTGGTTCAGGCAAGCTAAATCGTTTTTGGTAAAAGCTGTCAGGAAGTGTGTATCCCCCATCAGTGGCTTCAATATTGATGCGCGTTCTGCCGGATTCATAACGGACAAAAAAATGGTTAGGCAGAGGCACTCCGTAAAGGGGAATGTCCAGACGGTTGGCGATGATGAGGTAGAGCAGGGAAAGGTTCATGCAATAACCCCGTTTGCTGGCGAGCATTCCATGCAGGAAAAGCTCGGCGGGATTAATGGGGATTCCCTGGGCATCGACCTGGTCGCTGTAACGGTAGCCCGCTTCCTGATGAATGGTTTTTCGGAAAGCATTGACGATTTCTTCCGGGGAGGAGGCTTTTGCCAACTTGGTCCGTACCGAGTCGGTCAACCGGTCCAATTCTGCACGCAGGGGAGCGAGGTCGAGGGCCGGGTCGCGATGTTTGGAAATGAGCAGAACGGTTTCCGCCAGGTCGATATTCTGGTCTGTCAGATTTAAAATCGACTTCAGCCGATTTTCAACGGTTTCTTCTGCGCTGGCGGTCTGGATCCATGGTCCCATCGTCAGGGCGAGGATGACGCATATGCGAAATAGCCGGAATGTTGGTTTGAGGACCATAGCTTCCTGCGGAAATCCCACCAGTGGGTTTTATTCCCCGTAGCTTGATACGGCTTTTAAATAGAAATCCTTGTCGGATACTCCGTCCACTTGCGGCGGGGTCGTTGATTTTCAAAAGTTACAAA
>JADFGI010000073.1 GCA_022567815.1 Nitrospinota bacterium | reverse complement strand
GAGTCCATTGACGGCCACCGCAGTTTGAGGGCGGAGATATTTTTTTTATAGAATGGGCTCATTCTGCTAGTGTGGGGTCTATTCTAAAATTGCTTTGCCGACGCTAATTATTGTAACCTTGCAACTAGATCGGAATCGTTTTTAATAACCATTAGAAATAACCTGCTTTTTAACCGACCCAGTTTCATGTCTTCCCAATTATCCCCAAGGAAAAATCTCAACAACATCCGTATCCTGCCCGACGCGTTGGCCAATCAGATTGCCGCCGGCGAGGTTGTGGAGCGGCCCGCCTCGGTGGTCAAGGAACTGGTGGAAAACTCCATCGACGCTGGCGCCACGCGGATCCTGATCGACATCGAAAAGGGCGGGAAAAACCTCATCCAGGTGGCCGACAACGGCATGGGCATGTCTGGGGAAGACGCGAAGTTGGCCTTCGCGCGGCACGCTACCAGCAAGATCGCGTCTGCTCAAGACCTGGAAGGGATTCTCACACTAGGGTTTCGCGGCGAAGCCCTGCCAAGCATCGCCTCGGTGGCAAAGGTCCGGTTTTCCACCGCCAGTGATGAAAACCAGGGCGGAACTCTGGCGGTTTTCGAGGGTGGGGCAGGGGGGTCTTTTAAAGACATTGCCTGTCCGCGTGGAACCACGATTGAAGTGGCGCAATTATTTTTCAATACCCCGGCACGCAGGAAATTCCTTAAAGGAGATTCTACCGAATTCTCCCACATCGCCCAGGTGGTGACGCATCAGGCCCTGGCTTATCCGCACATCCATTTTAATTTGAAGCACAATGGCAGGGAGATCATCAACACGCTCCCAGCCGAGCAATTGCTTTACCGCATCGCCGAGTTGTTCGGCGCCGAACTGGTCAAGGAACTGGTCAAGGTCGAAAAGGAAACGGGGGATTATAAGCTTGAAGGATACGTTTCCAGTCCCATTTACACACGCGCCAACCGGTCGGCGCAATATTGTTTCATCAACCGGCGGTTTGTGCGCGACAAAGTCATCCTGCACGCCACCCAGCACGGTTACAGTCATCTTTTACCCAAAGGGCGGCATCCGGTGATCTTTCTGGACCTGACCATGGACCCTAAATTGCTTGACGTGAACGTGCATCCGAGCAAGGCGGAAGTCCGGTTTGCGTTTCAGCAGGAAGTGCATCAGTTGGTTAGCGAGGGAGTGCGGAACGCCCTCAGCAGGAATGAAAAAGCAGATCCGGTTGCATTGGAAAGCGCTTCCGGGGAAATTTCCCCTTTGGATACCGATAGCGGCGAAAGGACGGTTGCGTCGCAGTTTCCGCCGACGCACTCGCTGCCAACGCCATCGCGGACGATCATGAAGGACTATTCCGTGCCTCCGCGCCGCGACTTTTCAGAAGGGTTGGAGACTCTGTACAAACCCCACGGAACGGTTTCTCCCTCGCAAGGTTCTGAAACAAATAGGAGACAAGAACCGGTTTATTTCGACCAAAAACCCATGCCTGTTTCCAGCCTGATTTTCTCCGAGTTTCAGCCGTTGGGCCAACTGGACAATTCATTCATTGTCCTGCAGGGGAAAAAGGGGATGGTGGTTGTGGATCAGCATGTGGCCCACGAACGAATCCTTTACGAACGATTCCGCAACGCGGCAAAAAATAAAAAGATAGAAGTTCAACAGTTGCTTTTTCCCGTTCCGGTAGAATTTTCTCCCGCTGAGTCTGAATTGTTGACTCCGCACCTGGAGCGGCTCAAGGAACTGGGGATGGAGGTAGAGGTTTTTGGGAAAAACGAATTTCTTTTGAGGTCGGTTCCCGCGATATTAAAAGACAACGATCACGCTCAAATTCTCGGGGAAATTGTGGGACTGTTGCCGGGTCAGGAAAACCCAAATATTTTAGAGGAAAAATTCGCGGACATTCTGATCATGATGTCGTGCAGGAATGCGATCAAAGTCAATCACCCGCTCGGTCCGGATCAGATCGCCAAACTGATATCTGATTTGGAGCAGACGGAAATGCCATTCACCTGCCCGCATGGCAGGCCGATCGCGCTTTTTTTCGATATGGAAGATATGTTGAAGAAATTTTTACGGAAATGAACTACCCCGCCGCAAGCGGCCAGCGTGACGCTGGACCCAACCAGCCTGGGGGGCTGGTTCCAATATAATAGGTATGTAGCTTTTAAGGGCTCGTGAGCGAAGCGAACGTCAGCCCTCCTGCGAAGCAGGCTTTTCCTCCCCACGCAGTGGGGTCAGCCCTTGACCGTGATTTTTTTGATGGCCTTGGTCATTTTTTTCAAACGGGCGGCATTTTTAGCCTTGAGATCTTTTTTAGAAACATTTTTCTTGTTCCCGTCTGGGTTAGTTGGCTTGCTGTTGCCCAGCATCCATTCCATATCGCTGAGACACCTGTCACGTTTGGCCTTGTCCATTTTACGGAACTTGGTCAGGAGCTTTTTTTCCTCGCCGTTGGAACTGACTAAAAAATCATTTTTCAAGCCTTTGAACACCAGGCGACCTTCATCCAGACTTCCGCCGATGGCCTCCATTTTTTGGGAAGTTTTGGGTGTGGATGCGACGTCCGTAATTTCAAGGTCCTGCTTTTTCACTTCGGTGGTCAGCAGGCGGTCCAGGGACATATTGCCTAATTTGGCTAAATGAATCATGATGGAAATAGGCGCGTCTCTTTCCCCTGCTTCATAACGGACGTAGGTTCGAAAGCCTATGCCCAGCTCATTCGCCAGGACCATTTGGGTGTTGCCGAGATTTTTGCGAATTGCTTTTAGGTTTTGCGACAGGATAGTCATTGGGCCGAGTTCCTCTTCTTTTTCAAAAATTAACAAAGGGTGGTTGACGGTCAGGCGAGTTCAACACCATTTTTTCTTAAAAACTTGTAGGCCTCTTCAATCCAATACCGTTCTTTTTCCAATTTGTATTCCGGTAAATCCTTGGAAGATCCTATCAGACTTTTCATTTGATCGATAGCTTCCTGTTTTTGCCCGATTTTGTCGAGCAGACGGCCATAGTGATAATAGGCTTTGAAAAACGCAAATGAATCGATCACCGTTTTGTAAGTTTCCATAGCCTTTGACTCCATTCCTGCGAGCCGGTAACACTCGGCCAAGCCAAAAATGGCGTTGCCGTAATCATATTTTTTATCTATTTTGATCAGTTCATCCAGAACTTCCGCCGCTTCGGTGTATTTTCCTGATCCGTGCAGGCTCTTGCCCAACCCGTACCTGGCATCATTCATTTCAGGATCTTTTTTGATCGCTTCCTGAAATTGGGGAATGGCCAGGTCATACTGTTTTTGATCCAGATAAACATCGCCCAATTTTTCATAATGGTAGGCTTTATGATTTATATTAATCAGTTCCTTGAGTTGCAAGGTTTCTTCCGATTCCACCTCTTTCGTCTTGAAGGGCAGGGAGAAGAGATTGCCTCGCCCTTTTCCTTTATTTTTGACCGCAAAATAATAAATGACGGCGCCCACGGGGAATAACACCACCATGATGACGATCCAGATAAAGTGTTCCTTACGCTGAATGCAGTCGATACACATCCAGACCATGAACACCAGGCCAATCGTTATGAAAATATCCATAAAATTGAAATCTTTTCAATTAAAAATTTAATTTAAAAACCCTGATGCAAACTACAGGAATGGCGGGTTTTTATAACCATTGCGAAATCAGGAAACTACTGTTCAACAATTTCATTGTCATTGTTCAGCAAAACGACCTTTGGGGCATGCGGCTCCGAATCGTCATCAATGATACCATAAGCGGCGATTATGATGCGATCATTTATCTGTGCGAGGCGGGCCGCCGCGCCGTTAAGGGATATCACGCCGCTCCCACGTTTGCCGATGATAGCATAGGTAATAAAACGGCCTCCCGTGTTTATATTATAAATATGCACCTGTTCATAGGGTAAAATCCCGACCTGTTCCAACAGGTTTTCATCAATTTCGATACTTCCCTCATAATCCATTTTCGTATCGGTGACTTTTGCCCGATGCAGTTTGGATTTTAACATTATTCTTTGCATTCCGCTCTCCTTACTATGCAATTATCTATCAACCGCGTTTTGCCAATATGGACGGCAAGGGCGATCAAGGATTTATCTTTGATTTCGTCGTGCTCGATAAAATTTTCGGGGTCGCATACCGATATATAATCAATTTTAGCTTGCTGATTTTTTTCAATCATTTGGCGAATTTCCTGCCGGATGACGTCCGCGGAGAACTCGCCATTTTGCACCCGCTGTCTGGCCCGCTCAAGCGCGCAATAAAGAGAAAGAGCAGGCGCCATTTCCTCTTGGGATAGATAAAGATTCCTGGAGCTTTTCGCCAGCCCGCCTGATTCCCTTACAATGGGCAGGCGTTCAATGGCGGCGTCTATGTTCAGGTCGCGAAGCAAAGTTTCTACGACGGTCGCCTGTTGCCAGTCCTTGTCGCCAAAAAAGCCGGTATGGGGACGCACAATATTGAATAACTTTAAAACCACCGTGGCGACGCCCTGGAAAAATCCCGGACGGTTTTTCCCGCACAAATGATTGGTAATGCCTTCCACGGAGACAAATGTTTTATAGCCGTCGGGATACATGTCTTGCCGCGACGGTAAAAACACAACATCCACTCCGGCGGATTCCAATTGGCGCTGGTCGCCTTCAAGATCCTGCGGATATGTGTCCAAATCCTCATTTTTCCCGAATTGCACGGGATTGATGAAAATGCTGGCCACGGTAACATCGCAGGTGGAAACCGATTTTTGCACCAGGCTCATGTGGCCTGCGTGCAAACTGCCCATGGTTGGAACCAAACCAATGGTTTTATGCGATTCCCTGACGCGGTTGGACCATTGTTTCATTTCGGGTATGGACTTAATGATTTCCACGGGAACCTTCCACCTTTTTCAGCGGTTTTTTCTCGGTGTGGTAGGAATGTTCCATGTCGGGAAACACGCCGGAACGCACCTCATCAATATAATTTCCCACCGCCTTTTTAATTTCCGCGTCCAGATTCGCGTAGCGTTTGACGAACTTGGGAGTGAAATCCTGGGTCAGTCCGAGCAAGTCGTGCAGGACCAGGATTTGCCCGTCGCAATGCGGTCCCGCTCCGATTCCAATGGTAGGAATCTTCAGGCACTCGGTGATTTCCCCGGCCAGGTCGCTGGGAATTCCTTCGAGGACGATGGCAAACGCGCCTGCCTTTTCCAGCTCGCGGGCATCCTGTTTGATTTGCCGGGCCTGAAGCAGGTTTTTCCCCTGGACTTTATAGCCGCCGAACTGGTGCACCGACTGCGGCGTCAGGCCGATGTGGCCCATCACGGGAATGCCAGCCTGCACGATGGAACGCACTTTCTGAGCGACTCGTAGGCCGCCCTCAAGTTTGACAGCCGCGGCGCCCCCTTCCTGAAGAAAACGGCCCGCGTTGGCTATCGCCTGTTCGCCGGAAACCTGGTACGACATAAAAGGCATGTCTCCCACCAGCAGGCTGTTTTGGACGCCTCGTTTGACCGCGCGGGTGTGCGCGATCATTTCATCCATGGTGACAGGGAGCGTGTTGGGGAAACCGAGCGCGACCATTGCGAGAGAGTCTCCCACCAGGATGATGTCGATCTCCGTGGCGTCAAGTATTTTAGCGAAACTGAAATCGTAAGCCGTCAGAGCGGTAATCTTTGATCGGGAATTCTTTTTGCCAATGATGGCAGGGATGGTTACCGGTTTTCTGTCCATGACAGTTCTCCTGATAAACTTAAGGACGTCTCTAAAAATGGTTCCGGGCCATGAGCGAGCCTTATGAAATAAGGGTCCGCGAGTTGCCTGGCATAAAAATATCGAATTATTAGAGATACCCTTAAAAATCCTGGATCTTGAAAACAGGTGAATCGAAACTCATGCGGGGAACTTCGTCAATCAAAAAAGCCCACCGAAGAGGATCGATGGGCATGCGACTATCAATTATTAATCACGTTATGAATCACATCGGTTGACTTGAGGCCTTTTCAAAAGGTCCCCTTGAAGATGCGATCAAAAGTGAATAATATTACCTGCCCCGTCCCGGTCCTTTCAGGATCCAAGCGGATTATAATATTCTCTGCCAATTCTATGATGATTGATCTTATAAATCAACTCTTCCAGGTCACCTTTTTTTTCCACGAAATCGATCTCATTGGTATTGATGACCAAAAGAGGTGTTTCTGAATAATAAAAGAAAAAATTATTGAATGCCTTGTTGACTTTTTCCAGGTACTCCCAATCAAGATAAGATTCGTAATCCCGGTCACGCTTTTCGATCCGCTGTTGAAGAACTTTGGTATCGGCTTGCAGATAGATCACCAGATCCGGTTTCGGAGTCCGTAGCTTTATCAGATCATAAATCTGATGGTACAGTTGAAGTTCATGATCCCGCAAGTTGAGATTGGCGAAGATCGGATCTCTTTGAAATAAAAAGTCCGTTAAAAGCACGGAGTGGAAGAGGTCTCTTTGGGCTAAATCCAGGTACTGGGCGTATCGGCTCAGTAAAAAAAAAATTTGAGTTTGAAAGGCAAACGATTCCCTGTCTTTGTAAAAATCGGGGAGGAAGGGATTCTTTTCGTCATTTTCAAAAACCATCCTGGCGTCAAGCTGTTTTCCCAATAAAGTGACGAGAGAGGTTTTACCAGCCCCGATGGCGCCTTCTATGGCAATGAATTTAGGCTCGATCACAGTTTCCATGGCAGAGGTAATATCATTACCGATTAATAATAACCGTCTGCGAGGGCAAGCCAAAATGGTGATCGGTGGTTCTGGGATGGGGGGGTGGCGCGCAAGGGGATCATTGAGACTCAACTTCGCCGAGAATTTCCTTGATGGTCAGCTTCAATTCACTGAGGTCAGCGGATTTCACCACATAGGCATCGGAAGCCCAGACGCGAAAATCCTGTTTGTAACGTCCATAAGCTGAACAAAGAATGACCGGAATATCTCTTTTTTCTTCCTTCAGTTTTCTCATGAACTCAATGCCATCCATTCCCGGCATTTTAATATCCAGGGTTATGAGGTCCGGTTTATCTGCTTCGATTTTCCCCATGGCTTCTTCCGCCGTTGCCGCTACGGTGACTTGATAGCCCTGTTCCTCCAGCTCTTCCTTGTAAAGTAAACGGATGTTTTGTTCGTCGTCAATTACCAGTATTTTTTTCATAGCTCCCTCCAGTTCGGAAAACAGCGTTCATGGAATGACTGGCAAAACAATTTTCTTAGTTATGTTGCAAGCGGAAAACTGATGGATGATTCCAGTGCATGTTCTTGATTGGACACTAATTTTTATATTAATCGGGACCATTTTGCAACGGTAAATGAAGGTACACGGCGACTCCACGGCCAATATTGTTTTCGATCCGGATAGTTCCCCCATGCATTTCAATTATTTTGCGGGAAATGGATAATCCCAACCCGGTCCCAGTAGACTTTGTGGTGAAAAAAGGATTGAAAATATTTTCATAAATATCCTGCGGAATTCCGCCGCCGGTATCCTCTATGCGCAGGGTGATGACTTTTTGTCCGCCGACATAGTTTTCAGGGTAGGTCGCAATGGTGAGTTTTCCGCCGGATGGCATGGATTCCATTGCATTGTAAAACAAATTAATCAGGACTTGCCTGAACTGGGTTTTATCAAGATTGAGAAGAGGAATATCTTTTTCCAGACTGAGGTGAGCGGCAATATCTTTTAAATAAAAACCTGATTTGAAAAGAAAAATCGCCTCTTCCATTAGCTCATTGATATTGCACGGGGCTCGCTGGAGAGTTCCCGCTTTGGAGTAATCGAGGATATTCGTTAATAGTTTTTCCAGCCGGTCCACTTCGGACCGGATGATTTTCGAATAATCCGCTATGTTTTTCAATTCAATCTCGTTCTCATATTTTGAAGATAATATCTTGATCCTGTTTTCAAGTCTGCGGGCAAAACCTCCGATAGAAACCAGTGGATTTTTGATTTCGTGAGTCACTTCGGCGGATATTTCGCCTAGCACGGCTAGTTTTTCAGATTGGACCAGTTGTTCTCTGGTGGAGAGGAGCTCGCGATTGGTTTCCAGAAGTTTGGTAAACAAACGCGAGTTTTCGATCACCCAGCCCGCATGGGTGGCAAACCGGGTCAACAGACGAAGCTGTTCGTTTGAAATGGGTTTGTTATTGTACTTATTATCTACCATGATGACTCCCAAAACCTCCTTGTGAGCAATGAGGGGCACTGTGGCAAAGGCGTTGATCTGCCAGGAATGAACAAACGCGTCGCTGACCAGGGGGTGCTTCCCTGCATCGGTCACGTTGAAAGAGGTTTTTTGAAGCACCGTTTCGACCAGGATGTTTTCTCCAGGCTGAATAGGAAAATTCATATTTTGGACAAGTTGATTGAACGCAGAGTTTTTGTATTCATCCTTGTCCGCTTCGCTGACCACCCATTGCAACATGTTTTTCTTTTTGCGGCCCCATTGGGTCCAAATGCGAAAAGCGTCTTCCGAGGAATCCGGACCAAGGCCCATGAACCCTCGAAGAGTATTGGTATTTTCGTTGATGATAAAGACCATTGCCCGGTTGAATCCACCCGCTTCTCCCATAGTGATGCCGCTGAGAATGATCCACAACCCGTGCTCCAGCTTGGTGGATGTTTGAACCGCCTGGCTGATATCGTACAGGATGGTTTGTTCTTTAAGGAGCATTTGACTTTTGCTGAACAGCATGGCGTTGCTAATGCATCCAGATACCTGGCTGGCAATGGTTTCCATAATCAATATTTCCAGGTCGGTGTACATCCTTTTTTCTGCATTGTGAATATTGATGACGCCAATGCATTGCTCGTCCACCAGAATGGGAACAGATAGCATGGATATGAAATTTTCTTCTTTAATTTCGGGGAAATAGACGAATCGTGGATCATTGTGGGCATCGCTGAGAGCCAGTGTTTTGCGGTGCTGGGCAACCCAACCGGTAATGCCTTTGCCGATTTGAAGCTGTATGAATTTTGCGGTGTCCGGAGGAAGCCCGCTGGCCGCTTTCAAGTTAAAAATTTTGTGGTTTTCATCAGTGATATAAATTGCGCAGGCGTCAATGTGCAAATTACTCTTGATGACCTCAATGATTTTTTCCAGGGTTTCATTGAGATCCAGTGTAGAATTGGCAATACGAGCGATATCCTGAAATATTTCCAGACCCTGTTTACTTTCCTTCATGAAAGCCTCACTTTATGAGGACGCGCCTGTACAATTGGCAGTATTTTTTTGCGGCCCGGTCCCAGCTAAAATTCGCGTTCATGTTGTTCAACGTCAGTCTTTGCCACAGGTCTTTATTTCGATAAACGGAAATCGCTTTTTGAACCGTACGGTGTAAGTTGTCGGGCGCAAACTTTTTGAATTTGAAACCCGTCCCCCTCAATGTTTTACGGTTGAACTCCTTTATGGAATCAGCCAACCCTCCCACCGAGCGAACAATGGGGACCGCGCCATACTTCAGGGAATACATTTGCGTAAGACCGCAGGGTTCGTATTGAGAAGGCATCAGCAGGAAGTCGGTTCCGGCCAGAATCTGGTGCGCCAACTTTTCATCGAATCCGATATGGACGCCAATTCTGTCTGGAAACTTTTTGCTTAATTTAAGGAAATAATCCTCATAAATTGAATCGCCGGACCCCAGTAAAACGAATGCCGTTCCCTCACCGAGAATGTCGCCCAGGATATCAATGACAAGATCAATCCCCTTTTGACTCGACAGGCGGGTGACCATCGAAAATATGGGCATAGCATCATCTACCTTGAGAGAAAATAAGTCCGCGAGTTTTCTTTTGCAAGCGAATTTTCCACTAATACTTTCCGGGGTGTAGTTTTTTTCGATGCAGGGATCGAACTCGGGGTCCCATTCCTGGTAATCAACGCCATTCAAGATACCAAACAATTCATTGGAACGCTGGCGCAAAATGCCATCCATTTTGAATCCAAAAGCCTTGGTCTGAATTTCCTTTGCGTAGGTGGGGCTCACCGTGGTCAGAAGATCCGCAAATACCAGTGCGGATTTTAAAAAACTGAAATGATTATAAAACTCCACTCCCTCCGGCGTAAAAATGGAGAAGGGGAGACCCGCCGTTTTCAGTTCAGACGAGGGGAAATTTCCCTGGTAGCCCAGATTGTGTACTGAAAAAATAGTCCGTGTGTTCTGGAACCATTTGTCATCGGCATAGACCGTTTTCAAATAGACCGGGACCAGGCCGGTTTGCCAATCATTGCAATGAATGATATCGGGGTGGAATCCGACCGATTTGCAAACTTCCAAAACAGATCGGCAAAAGAAAATAAAGCGCTCGGCATTGTCGGGATAATCCCCATGACGGGTGCCATAGATAGGGTCGCGGGAATAATAGGTTTCGTTTCCCACGAAATAAACCGGAATGTCTCCATTGAGATGGCTCGAATACAAAAATCCCTTTTTCCGGGTTCCGCCAATAGGAATGTCAACGTCCAGACCCATCGGACGAATACCCAGCGGGCATTGTGCCACGCATTTGTGTTTTGGCATGACGACCCGCACGTCGTGGCCCAGTTGTTTTAATGCCTTGGGCAATGACCCGGCAATGTCCGCAAGCCCTCCGGTTTTTGCGTAAGGGTAAACCTCAGAAGAGGC
>JADFGI010000072.1 GCA_022567815.1 Nitrospinota bacterium | reverse complement strand
GCGGGCTTTCTTCAGGGAAGCCGGTACGGTGGGGTTGATGGCTTTTCAACTTCTGCCGATTCTGTTTGATGAAGTTGAAAAAAGGCTAGCCGTGGAATTGAACAATAATAAAATCAGCGGCAGTCTTTTCAACAAGGCCCGGCAGGTGGCCCACCTTTTGATTCCTTTGACTGTTTTCGTTTTTGAAAATACCGAGCAGTATTCAAACCAACTAAACAATATTATCCGGTCAAAAAATATTGAACGTTAATATTTCATCCAGCGGTACGCTGGTCCGTTGTTCTATGAAGCCCGCATTCTTTATGTTCCGGGTTTTCCCACCACCAGCGACCGGCCCGAATGTCTTCTCCGGGATTGATGGGGCGAGTGCAGGGGGCGCACCCGATGCTGGGGAAATTTTTCTTGTGCAGGGAATTCACGGGAACGGAATGTTTTTCGATATAGGCTTCCACCCGTTCCTGAGTCCAGTCGGCAAGCGGATTTATTTTTATCAGGTTTGAGTGATCGGCGTCATGGTCAACCTTGGCGACATCCGCCCGCGTCACGTTTTGCTCCCGGCGCAGACCCGTCACCCATGCGTCCAATTGGGCTAACGCGCGTTGAAGAGGTTCCACCTTGCGGATAAAACAGCACTCTTTTCGATTTTCCACACTTTCGCGGAAGGAAAAAAACCCTTTGTCCCGTACCAGACCTTCCACCGCTTCCTTATCCGGAAAATAGGTTTGAATGGTCAGCCCATAGCGGGTGCGGACCTTCTCCATGATTTCGTAAGTTTCTTCGTGAAGCCGTCCGGTGTCCAAAGTGAAAATAGTGATATCACCGCCATCCAGTTTTGAAACCATATCGATGAGAACCATGTCCTCCATCCCGAAACTGGATGCGATACCGGCCCGATTGCCAAAGCGGTTTAGGGTCCATTGCAGGATTTCTTCGGCGGATTTGTCTTCTAATTCTTTAAAGCTTATTGAATTCATTGGTCAGAGTGCCTGATATTTGCGAGTTATCGTTCCACTTTTTCATGTTCCGGATTGGAAATCAAGCGAATTGCATTGTTTAAAAAATCTGTCTAAATGGAAAACACAGGCATCCGGTTTTCAGGAAGGAAACCTGCCATTCATGGGTGAGGGTTGCTCAATGTATACGGTTTGTGTCAACTTGAATTTTGCGGAAAAAATTGTATAAAAAATGTAAAAATATTGATTGCCCAAGCCCTTGAAAAAACATATTATGTTGTCAAATTTATGATACATTTCTACACAAACGAAAGGAGTGAATAGACGTTGTTTACTGAGGTCTGTTCGATAACAATATCCATGCGTATTGTGATAGAAATACCCTTGGAATTATTTTTTCCCCGTATCCATTTTTAGATGGTTGATAAATCATGAAGACCCGATTATCACTCAGACTTGCCACGTTTTCTACAGTCCTCATTATTTTTTTCCTTTCCGGTCAGGGCTTCGCCTCGGCAGGGTCCCAGGGATTAAAACTCCTTGAAGAATTAGAGCAGGCATTGGTGTCTTTGGCGGACAAGGTTCGTCCGGCGGTGGTAAGCCTGTCGCCGTATGTTCCACCGTCTCCTTCGGTAAGGAGGCAGGGCTCTTTGAATAAACGCAGACCCACCAATGCCGGCGCGGGTGTCATCATTGACGGAAAGAATGGATTCATCGTCACCAACAGTCATGTGGTTAGAAATTCCGACAAGATCCAGGTCACTCTGTTTGGGGGTAAAAAAGTGGTGGGGCGAGTGGTCGGGTCGGACGATGACACCGACCTTGCCGTGGTTCGGATTCCCGTGGAATCTACCCTGCCTTCGGTTCAATTTGGCGATTCCAGCCGGTTGAAAGTGGGACAGATGGTGATTGCCGTGGGCAATCCTTATGGCTTGCATGAAACCATGACTCTGGGAATCATTAGTGGATTGAACCGGGAAAATATCAATCTTTCGCGTTATGAGGATTTTATCCAGACGGACGCCTCCATCAACCCAGGGAACAGTGGAGGTCCTTTACTGAACATTCGCGGCCAGGTCATTGGCATCAACACCGCCATCATCAATTACGCGCAAAACATCGGGTTTTCCATTCCCTCCAATATCGTTAAAAGAATCACCACCCAGTTGATAGAAAATGGCGAGGTCAGCCGCGGTTGGATGGGGGTGGGAATCGATATGGTGACCCCTCAAATAGCCGCCAAAGCCCATCTTCAGGAGGGAAAGGGGGTTTTGATCAATTCCGTGTTTGAAGGCGACCCGGCAGAGAGGGCGGGACTCAGGGTAGGGGACATCATTTTAAAAATTGGCGGGATTGCCGTAAATTCTCCGACCCGGATGATACGCATTGTTGGGGTGATTTCTCCCGGTCAAACAGTTCATCTGGACATTCTTCGAGACGGCAAATCCCAAATTATCCCTGTCAAACTGGAAAATTACCCAAAAAAAAATTCCAGGCAGGCAAGCCTGTCTAGTCCCAAGGGGAAATTCCCTGCATTGGGGATAGAGTTGGAACCCGCCTCAGCAGAAATCGATGGCGCTGATAATGAGGTTAATGGAGTGGTCATCAAGGAAGTCATTATTGGAAGCGCCGCAGAGTCCAAGGGGTTGAAATCGGGTGATAGAATTCTGGCGATCAACGGCGATTCCATAATGAATCGGAAACATTATGAAAACATAATCGAAAAAATCCGGGCGGGCGGTACGGTTTTTTTCCTGTTAACGCGAAATGAAAAAAAGTTTCATTTGACGCTTGTACGGAAAAATTAAAATGTGGTAAAGTCTGCCCACTATTTTCTAACCAGTTAAAAATTGAGGAGAATTCCGGGAAAAAACCTGAAAATCCTTTTGAGCTTAGTTTGATTTGGTATTAAGCGGGTGCAACCTTGTTAGGGAGGCAAGCTGTGCCTTGAATATAAATCCTGTTGGTTTTTGAAAGTTGGAAAACTTGCGGGTGGTAAATCTCATTTGGAGGATTAAAAATGCAATTGTGTGTCAAAAAGGGATGGAAATTAGTGCGCATTCTTGTCGTCGCTACCCTGATATTGGGCTGGGCGGGGCTTGCTAGCGCGGAGTTGCAGAAAAATCATGCCGGGCATAAGAACCCTGCTGTGGACCGGCCTGCGTGGCTGGAAAAGCTGGAGAATCAGCTCAATCACGAAGATATGATGAGCGGTCTCGAAGGCAATCAAGAGAGGCTGGACAAAACCTTCATGGGGTTGATGGACCAGTTACAGGACAAGCTCAAGGAGCATGCCACCCCTGCCTCTTCCGGCGGCGGATTTCATGATTCCTGGGCGGCTCATCAACTGGGCCAGAGCTATTTGCTGGGACCTTCCACGGCCGCAGACGAAGATAAAGTATTTAGAGGCGCCCATTGCCCAAGCGGCGTACCGGTCAAATTTTATGATATTTCCGCCATCAACGTCGAAGTAACCCTGAATCAATGGGGCGACTATTATCCCGGTTACATGTTCGTGCTGACCAAGAACATCGGCCAGGTTCGTAAGGATGAAGCAACAAACGCCAAGGCCAGGGAAGATGAATTTGATCCCGGAGCGGTTAGGACTGGCCTCCAGGGCGATATTATTCAGCCTTTGGCGATTCGGGCGAACCAGGGCGATTGTGTCAGGTTTAAAGTAACAAATGCGGTTGAGGATGAGGATATTGGATTCCAGGTGAATGGATCCGCAATGATCATCAGTTCCTCCGGTTTACCTGCCACTGCCGCCTCTCCTGGCGCGATCATTCCGCCCGAAGAAACACAGGAATTCGAGTGGTATATTCCGATCGACGAGCAGGAAGGCAGTCACCTGATCCAAAGCCATGCGGGACGTGACCCGTCTTCATTGGGATTGATCGGGGCCTTCTTTGTCGAGCCTGTGGGTTCTACTTATCTTGACCCATGGACCGGTGGTCCGTTGGAAAGTGGCTGGATGGCGATGATTGTCAATGACGATGCCAGGGATTTTCGTGAGTTCGCACTTTTTTACCACGAAGTCGGCGATGAATCATTTCGTCCGTTGAACCGTCATGGGGAGATGATTCCCCAGCGCGATCCTTTAACAGACGCGTACCGTCCTTCGGCGCGTGCGATGAACTATCGCAGTGAGCCATTCGGCATCAACAACCTGGCGGTTCAGGAAAAGATGTTTCACTATGAGGACGAATCGCTGTCTTACAGTTCTTATACATTCGGCGATGTTCCCACCACGATTCCCCGGTCTTATCTGGGTGATCCCGCCAAATTCCGTCTGATTCACGGCGGTGGCGAGGTGTTCCATTCGCATCATCCGCATGGTGGATCAATCCGCTGGACCCGATCTCCGCAACGTGAGCCGGGGCTTAAAAATCTCACGACAGCCGCATGGGACGGTCCGGTGAAATATCCGGTGGTACGGACCACGACCGACCGGGTTGACGTTGAGGTTATCGGACCTTCTGAAGCTCTCGATTTGGAGACCGAGTGCGGTTCCGGATTGTGTCAGCGTCTGGCAGGTGATTTCCTGTTCCATTGCCACGTTGCGCATCATTACGTTGCGGGCATGTGGGGTTACTGGCGCGTGTACAACGTCCTGCAGGACGGAAATTATCCGTTTGGCAGTACCGACATCATGCGTCCCTTGAAGGAACTTCCTGACCGTGAGGGCCGCATGCCACATGGTGTGAGCTCTGACAAACTGGTCGGCAAGACGATGGACTGGTTCGGCAAGAAGTTCCATATTGTCGACAAGGGCGATAGCCAATGGGATAAGGAAAGCCCTGTAGTCAATATTAAATCCTGGGTCAAGTACATGCTTCCGCCCAAGGGCCAACCAGGTCATACGGATGACGAGAAGGGTCAGATCCTGGCTTACGATGGATCCGTTTGGGATTATGCATGGAAGGGCACCACTGCTTTATCCGAGCGTGAGCCGACTTATGCTTTGGCGAAGTATACCTCGCCGCATCCCGGCAAACGGCATCCGATCCAGTTTTCGCCGTTGACCGGCAAACTGGCCTGGCCGCACATGACGCCGCATTTTGGCAAGCGGGTGCCTTTTGCCCGTCATCATGGCGGAGCGCCGTGGCTGGAGCCGTTTCATCTGGCGACTCATACTGAGAACCTGCATTCAGAGTCGGGTAATGGAAATTCCGGTCCCAATGTTGAAAGCAGCGCTCCCGCGAAACCGGGTGAGCACGGACGTTGGAGCCTTTGTCCGGGCGGAGCTGGCAGGAAGCAGTACAACCTGCATTTTATCAACACGCCGATTGAACTTTCCGGCGCAGTTGGTAATACGCCTCCGATCATCGACAAATATGGTTTGATTTACGTGATCGATGAGGATATGGCAGAGGTGAAAGCGGATCCAAAGAAAGCCATTCCGCTGGTTATCCGTGCCAATGTTTATGATTGTGTAGATATTCTTCTTACCAGTGAGTGGGATGATGATGACTTCACTAACTTTCAGATGTCAAAAGTCAACATCCATCCGCATTTCTTCCAGTTCGACAATCAGGCGTCGGACGGGGTTATTTCCGGGTTCTCATACGATCAATCCATGAGATCTTACCGGCAGTTCACCAAGAAGATGAAAGATGGTCACCATGTGGGTATGCCCGTTCCGATGAACGCCAAACTGCTGAAAGCGGTTAAAGCGGGATCGACAACGGTCGAAATCCAGATGGCTAAGGGGGCGACTGCCTTCCATGTTGGAGCGGATATCATGGTAGGTATCGAAGTTCCCAACAAGAAGGACGCGCGCTGGATCAAGTCAATGAATCCTGATCCCAACAAGAACCCTGCCAAGGACGGTAAATACAAGATCACGTTTACCCAGGCAATGTCCCATGACCACGCGGCTGGGCAGATTGTGAGTACCGAGTTTGTCCGTTACCGCTGGTGGGTGGATGTCGATGTGGGACTCGTGTTCTGGCATGACCACGCGTTTGGCGCGACCACCTGGCCACATGGCGGCATCGGGTCCACCATCGTTGAACCGTGGGGATCGACCTACCATGATCCCACCACGGGAAAAACGATTCGTAGCGGTGTTGTAGCTGACATCCACGGTACGGAGCCTTTCGCCTATGGACGCAACGGAAGTTTCCGGGAAATCGTGGTTCAGTTGCATGACACCGTGCCGCACACCGCCCAGTTGGTGACTGCGGGCAATCCTCCAGGGTTGTCTCGGGCGAACGCCATTGCGGCGGGTCAGTCCATCTCATTTCAGATGCCTGACGACATACTGGAAGTGGCTTTTCCGCACCTGAATGGCGGGACGCATACGACGGGAGGCGGTTTCAACTTCCGCGCGGCTTCATTGTCCGCAAGGTTGGCCTCCAACAAAGACGCATCCTGGTTGTTCAGCAGCAAAGTACACAGGGACCCGGATACACCAATGCTCCGCGCTTATGTGGGCGACAGCATTATGTTCCGTGTTCTTCATGGCATGATGAACGAGACCCATACCTTCGTTGTTTCCGGTCATGGTTACCGCCCCGAGCGGTACGACAAGGATTCGAGGGTTACCAACGCCCTGCATATAGGAATCGCTGAACGTTATGACCTGGCGACCACTGCGGGCGGCTATCAGCAGATGGCGGGAGACTATATTATCTATGATGGTCGAACTTCCCATCTGTCTGAAGGTAGTTGGTCGATCTTGCGTATTCATGATGAGTTGCAGAAGGACTTGAAAGTGTTACCGGGCAATGGGGAGAAAGAGTTCAAGAAAAAAGTCAGAAAGACTCTTTGTCCGAAAGGCGCTCCGGTGAAGAATTTCAGCGTGGTTGCGATCAACAAAGCGTTGAAGTTCAATCCCAACACCGAGGATGAGATTGAAGTGGATTTCGAGCGCAAACTCCTCCTTTACAACCCCGATGGCAAGATCTTCGCTCTTGAGGGCGAAGTGAGCAAGGTGGCGGACAGTGGCGTGATGCCGCATCCGTTGACATTGCGTGTCAACATCGGCGATTGTGTCAAAATCAAGCTGACCAATCGTTTGAAGGAAGGGAATGCTTCCCTGCACGCCAACAACATCGCGTTCGATCCTCTGGATTCACAGGGGATCAATGTAGGGAACAATCCTGGAGATCAGACGGTGGCGCCCGGCAAGTCCAAAGTTTTCACTTTTTATGCGCATAAGGATTATGGAATTAACGGCGCATTGATTTGGGACTTCGGCAACTTGACGACCAACGTCCGGGACGGTTTGTACGGCGGCATCATCATCGGTCCGAGAGGATCGGTGTATCGTGACCCGGAGACGGGGAAAGACATTTCCCTTGGCAACTCCTGGAAAGCCGATGTCATCATCGACAAATCGTATCCTGAGAACGCAAACCTTGAGAACTACCGCGACTTCGCGTTGTATTTCCAGGACGAGGACAACATCCTCGGGACGTCTTTCATGCCTTACCTGCAGAACGTAGCGGGTTTGACCGGCGTGAACTATCGTCTGGAGCCCTGGAGCTATCGCGAGGACGAAGGTTGTGAACTTGGTAACATGTTCACGCCTTGTGTTGCCGCAGACAGCGACCCCGCAACCCCTGTGCTGAAAGCGCATGCGGGTGACCGGGTGATGATCAACATCTTCGGAGCGCATAACGAGCAGAACCAGATGTTCAATCTCGACGGTCATCAGTGGCGCCGCCACATGAATCAGGAGGGATCTGATATGATCGATGTGGAACAGTTCGGTGCAGGCGAGTACATCCAGGCCTTCTTCACGGCTGGCGGTACTTACCGGAACCCCGGAACCTACCTCTGGTTGAACGCGAGGACCCCTTACCAGCAGGCCGGGCAATGGGGTTATTTCAAGGTTCTGCCGCAGGGTGAGCGGTCGATTCTGCCTTTGGGAAGCGTGACCCCGAAGGGAGTGAAATCCGCTTCCAACCCCGAGGATGAGCGATTATCGATGAATCGTTGATTCGATAATTTTCAGATTAAAGGGAGCCCGGTTGTTTGGGCTCCCTTTTTTTGAAGTTTCCTTAGTGGTTTGAGAATTTAATGCTATAATCACCCGCCATAAAACCAACAGGCAGGGATATCGGTTAGGGTAAGGGATTTTTTTGTTTAATTAAGGAGGAATAAATAGTGATTAAAAAAGGAATGTTTGGAGTTTTATTGGTAGTTATCGCGTTTGTGTTCAGTGCTTCCACCAGCTTTGCCGCAAAAAAACCCAAGTATGAAGAAGGCGCGGCAGGGGCCGGATCCATCAGTGGCGTGGTTAATTTTAAAGGGGATGTCCCACCCCCAATCATGGAAGATCTGAGTAAAGGTAAAAACGTCGAATTTTGCGTGACCCATCCTGATACCATAGAAGGAAATATTCGGCCTCGTCAAAAAGTGGTTGTTGCCGATGGGAAGCTTAAGGATGCGGTTGTGTTCATCGAAAAAATCACCAAAGGTAAAGCCTGGCCGACAGAAATTACCCAAATCGATTTTAGAACCTGCGATATTTTTCCCAAGATGATGGTCATCCGGAAAACTCCCAAGGGCCAGAAAAAGGGGTTGCTTATTATAGTTAATCATGACGAAGAAATCCTGCACAATCCGCACGGATACTCAGTAGCAGGCGCCAGCAGAAAGACGTTGTTCAATAAACCGTTGCCTTCGAAGGGCAGTTCCTCGGATGTGACCAAATCTTTTAAACGGTTTAAGGCAAAAAAAGACAAGCATTTCTTCCTGCAATGCGACCAGCACAACTTCATGGAGGCGGATGGGAGGATCGTATGGAATCCTTACAATGCCATTAGCGGTGCGGATGGATCCTTCAAAATTGATGGAATTCCTGCAGGCACATACAAGGTGACTGCTTGGCATCCCTATGTCGGTGAATCCACTCAGGAAATAACCGTAGGTGATGGCGAAGCCAAAGCGGACTTTACCATTAGCAAAAAATAAGTTGTTCTGAAAAAACTGGATTATCGCGGCATCGGGATCTTTTCCCGGTGCCGTTTTTTTTTAAGATAGGGTATTCAACAATGTGAAATTTTTCTTAAATCATTTTTAATCCCACCAGTGGGTTTAATTCCCCGCCCCGCAACGGGGGAGGAGATGCAGGGCAGACGCTCACTGTGCTCACGAGCCCATATGATTATAAGAAAACTATTAATTCTGCAAAATTTCATCGCACGTTATTATTTCCTCCAGCGGTACGCTGGCCGCTTGCGGCGGAGCCGCTCATTTGAATGTGGCTATGAATTGAGCTATCATTCCTCAAGTTTTGCCATGTAAATTTTTTGAGACGTCCTTAATATTTGATTCCCACCAGTGGGTTTTATTCCCCATACCTTGCAAGGGCTTTTAAATGAAAACCTTTGTCGGATACCCTGTACTCTTGCGGCAGGGTCGCTCATTGAGCAATATGATTTCTCGCATTCTTGCATTGAGTACGGCGTTCCTTTTAATCATCGGCTCCACTCCTGTGATATGGGCCGGCGGCGGGGATGACTCTGTAGAGGTGGTCCGGAAAACTCCCCGCTTTCTGGTCAAAAAAGGCAAAACCCTGTTCGTCCATTATTGTGCTCACTGTCATGGACTTTCCGGGGACGGGGATGGATTCAACGCGGAATTTTTGGACAAGGAACCGGCTGAACTATCCGATTCAAAATTCCAGGCAAAAAAAACCAACCATCAGATCTTCAGAGTAATTAATATGGGCGGAGCGGGCGTCCGAAAATCGCATTTGATGCCGGTATTTGGCAAAACCTTGTCGGAAGCCGAGATATGGGCGCTGGTCGCTTATATCAGGGATATGGGCGAGGATGATTCCCATCCGGTCTTTTTACCACAGGGCGTAAATTCGGATCGCCCTTTGGACGAACCGGTTTCAAAGGGGGACATTCAAAGGTTTAAAAAATGGTTTAAGGATGAAGGTGAAAAAGATTCGGCCATTCAGGCGGGGGAAAAATTATTCAAAAAGAAAAAGAGTTGTTTCGCCTGTCACCGGTTGGAAGTTGAGGGAGAAAAAGTAGGTGGAAAAATTGGACCGGATCTTTCTCAAGCAGGCGCCCGCTATGGGCCTGAATGGTTGTATGCGTGGATATTGAATCCCCATGCTTACAAACCGGAAACAAAAATGCCCAATATGAATGTGGCCCCTGAAGAGGCGCAAGTCCTGGTGGCTTTCTTAAGCGGATTGGATTCTGAAAACGGCGGGACTCCGCCGGATTGGCAAACTTTCATGGAGACGGCTGGCAATCCTGAAAAAGGGAAAAGTCTTTTTTTTGATCCCGAAGGTAAAGTTTATTGTTCCAAATGTCATCGCGTTAAGGATGAAGGAGGGACGATTGGCCCGAGTTTGAGTTATGTCGGAACCAGCCGCTCGCGGTCCTTTTTACTGGAATCTATTCTCGATCCCAAGGCGGTGATTACTGCCGGGTATTCAACGGTGCTTATTTTAACCAACGAAAGAATATTTTTAACCGGAATTCTGAAATTTGAGGATGATTCCGGACTGGATATCGTTGATAAGGAAGGCAACGATATGTACATCCGCAAGGAGCAGATCAAAAAATATAAAACTCAGAAAATTTCCATGATGCCGGGCAATTTCAAGGACCTGCTGGAAGTTCAAGAGGTGGCGGACATTTTAGCCTACCTTAAATCGTTGAAACTGCCTGAATTTTCCGGGGCATCTGGGGAAGAGAAATAGGTTTTGCAGGGAAGTTTCAATTGTATTAGTTGGACAT
>JADFGI010000071.1 GCA_022567815.1 Nitrospinota bacterium | reverse complement strand
GAAGGGAACCATGATGGCGTTCGAAATAGGCGGGCTGGCCTTGTTTGGATTAGGTGCCGTCGCGCCGCCTTCGTTCATGGCTCATTTTACGGTGTTTGTGCTGGCCTGCTTTATCGGCTACATGGTGATATGGAATGTGGCCCCGGCTTTGCACACGCCCCTCATGAGCGTCACCAACGCCATCAGTAGCATCATTATTATCGGCGCCTTGTTGCAGATCGGTTCGTCGGATAACTTGATCGTGTGGATAGCTGGAGTGACGGTTCTGCTCACATCAATCAATATTGCAGGCGGGTTCGCGGTGACGCGCCGTATGCTTGAAATGTTTCGTAGATAGAAAGCGATTAAATGTATCCAGGACTGGTAACCGTATCCTATATTGGCGCGACCATTCTTTTCATTCTGGCCCTGGGAGGGTTGAGCCACCCGGAAACGGCGCGGCGCGGTAATCTTTACGGCATGGTGGGCATGTTCATGGCTCTCGTGGCCACCATCGCCGGAATCACCGCCAACCTGGGTATTCTCATCGGCGGGCTGGTGATTGGTAGTTCCATTGGATTGATTCTGGCGCGCCGGGTGCAAATGACGCAAATGCCGGAGCTGGTCGCCATCCTGCACAGCTTGGTGGGTCTGGCCGCCGTTTTGGTTGGCTACGCTAATTTCATGGATACCACGGTGCATTTCGCCGGTGTGGAACACACCATTCACGCCATTGAGACCTACCTGGGAGTCCTCATAGGCGGAATCACATTCTCAGGCTCCGTCATCGCGTTCGGAAAACTCAGCGGCAAGATCGGCGGCAATCCGATGCTACTGCCCGGCCGGCACTGGCTCAACCTGGGATTGTTGCTGGGAACCTTCTGGGCTTGCAAAATGTTTGTCGAGCAATCCGGTAATGGCGGAGGCCTGGTGCCCTTGATGATCATGACAGGCATCGCGTTGCTGTTCGGCATTCATATGGTCATGGCGATCGGCGGCGCCGATATGCCGGTGGTGGTCTCGATGCTCAACAGTTATTCCGGCTGGGCCGCCGCGGCCACCGGGTTCATGCTCGGCAACGATCTATTGATTGTCACCGGTGCCCTGGTGGGCAGTAGCGGCGCCATCTTGAGTTACATCATGTGCCGCGCCATGAACCGCAAGTTCATTGCGGTGATCGCCGGCGGTTTCGGAACCACCACGGGCGGTGGCGGTGCGGCGAAAGAAGGTGAACAGGGCGAAGTCATCGCATTGGAAGCTTCTGAAGTAGCGGATTTACTGAGGGAGTCCAAAGAAATCATGATCATTCCTGGTTATGGCATGGCGGTGGCGCAGGCCCAGCACATCGTATGCGAGATCACCAAAACCCTGAGAGCAAAAAAGATCAACGTGCGGTTTGGAATTCATCCGGTCGCCGGGCGCATGCCGGGTCACATGAATGTTTTGCTGGCGGAAGCCAAAGTGCCTTACGACATTGTCTTCGAAATGGATGAGATCAATGGCGACTTCCCTAAAATCGATGTCGCCATCGTCATTGGCGCGAACGACATCGTCAATCCCTCCGCGCAAACGGATCCCGACAGCCCGATTGCCGGCATGCCGGTGCTGGAATGCTGGAAAAGCAACACCACCATCGTGTTGAAACGCAGTATGGCCACCGGCTACGCCGGCGTGCAGAACCCACTCTTTTTTAAAGAGAACACCCGCATGCTGTTCGGTGACGCCCGAAAAAGCCTGGATGAGGTTTTTAAAAGCCTCTAACCGGCGAAATGCCGCCAGGCAACGCCTGGAGGAAATTAGTCCTACTCCGTCCCGTTTGCAACACTTTACAGGCATGGTTAGAAGGCTGACCTCTGAGTTATGCCCAACCATTATTGAGCGCCCATCCAAGTTGGACCCCTTTGCTCCGGGCATTGCCCGGTTGCATCCAGCCGCAGGTTTGCTCCCCCTTTTTGAAGGGGGCCGGGGGGATTTTTGTCTTCCTCAATTATTGTCACCCTGAGCTTGTCGAAGGGTGCTCCCCCTCAAAATTTTCTGTATAATTGCGGTTCAGCATGAAAAATAAAAATAACATTTACCTGGGAATACTCCTGCTCGGCACCACCGGCGTTCTGATCGGTGTTGTAGTGGACAGCCTGTTCCTGGCCCTGGTGGCGGGCGCGCTGGGGGCCTTGGTCGGTTTCCTGATCGGCTGGCTCGGCGGACGCCGCTACCTGATCATCATCTGCATCGGGGTTTTACTGGGGGCCTGGCTCGGTTACCTATCCGGGGACCGGGATATCCTGATCATGGCGGCAGGAACCGGCGGCGCCATCTCCGGCTTCTTCGCCAACCAACTCGAACTTTTTTTTAAAAAATGAATTTTCTACTATTCCGCACCAGCGGGCTTGCTGTCATTATTGTGATCCTGTGGATGCCAGTTTCGTTTGCGGCATCACCAGATGATGGGGTTCTTATTCCTGCCGGAGAATTTCAAATGGGATCAAACGCATCGCCGGATGAAACGCCGCACCCCATTTACCTGTCTGCGTTCCGGATCGACCGCTATGAGGTCACGCAGGAGAAATTTGAAAAAGTGATGGCGGACAACCCGTCTGATTTTTCCGGCGCGCACAGGCCGGTCGAGCGGGTGACCTGGTATGAGGCGCGGGACTATTGCAAACAACTCGGCAAGCGCCTGCCCACCGAAGCGGAATGGGAAAAAGCCGCACGCGGTCCTAAAGGAAATATTTTTCCCTGGGGAAATAATTTTAACTGGGATGCCGCCAACATCAGCCATTCCTCCAAAAAAAGGGCCGGCCACCAATTGAAACCTGTCGGCAGTTTTCCGGAAGGCGCAAGCCCCTACGGCGTTCACGACATGATCGGCAACGCCTGGGAATGGGTCTGGGATTATTATCTTCCCTACCCCAACAGTGAATACGAATCCAAGGACTTCGGCAAAAAATACGTCGTGGTTCGCGGCCTGTCCTACCTGGGCGTCGGGCATTTTCCGAAAAAGAGCTACAAAAAAGTGGTGGCCTTGAAAGCCAGGGCATCTTACCGCGAAAGACTCAATCCCTTTGTCCGGAAAAAAGATGTTGGATTCCGTTGCGCCAAGGACAAGCCGCCTCTCTTCAAAAAAGCTACAGAGAAAAAAAGAGAAATCTGATGGCCTGCTTATTTTCCCATGATCCGGTACACCACGCCAAGATAATCATCAGAAAGGTAGAGGTCGCCGTCCGGTGACTGTTCGAGATCCACGGGGCGGCCCGTTTTACCTCCGTCCGGTTGCAGCCAGCCGGTGATGAAATCTTCGTGGGAAAGAATTTCTCCCCGTTCGTTCAGCTTGACCCGGACGACCTTGTACCCGGCAGGGACGGACCGGTTCCAGGATCCGTGAAACGCAATGAACAAACTATCATTATAGTGTCCCGGCAGTGTCCCCTTTTGATAAAAGGCAAGACCCAGCGGCGCCATGTGGGCGGTGAAGGTGTATGCCGGAGGTACGGTCGTGGAGCAGTCGTATGTTTTTCCGAAATCCTCATCCCAGGTTTGGTCTTCATAGCAGTAAGGCCAGCCATAATGATTTCCCTTGCGGATGATGTTGAGTTCTTCCCTGGGGTGATCATCCCCGAGGTGGTCGCGTCCATTATTGACCCCCCACAACTCTCCCGTGTAGGGTGAAAATTCGATGCCTACCGAATTCCTGAGGCCGGCGGCGACAATCTCTTGTCCCGATCCATCGAGATTGAACCGGGAAACAGCCGCGCGAATTGGGTTGCCCTCCAGACAAACATTGCAGGATGACCCGACCGAGAGATAGATTTTTTGATCCTTGATTTTTATCGTGCGGGTAGTGTGGCCGCCTCCGGGGATTTGCCGGATGATGACTTCCGGTTTTCCATACGTTAACGGTTTGGCTTCGCGCTTCATGCGGATGACCTGGTGTTCCTCCGCCACATAAAAGTAATATCCCGAATCCAGTTGCACGAATGCCAGCCCATGCGGAACCTGCAGGTTTTTTAGAAGGGTTATCGTTTGGTCGGATTTTCCATCGCCGTTGTTATCTGGCAGAGCCACCACCTTTCCCGTCCGATGTTGGGAAAGAAACAAAATTCCCTGGTCATCGAAAGCCATGTGCCGAGCATTCGGAACATCAACAGCAAACAAGTTGATCCGAATATCCTTAGGAACATTCAGGTGGAGTTGTTCAAGCCCCAATTTTCGGGATTCACTACAGGAAACGGATCCCACAGAGAAAAAAATAAACAATATGATGAACAACGAATAAAAACAAGAATCTCTTCTTAGGCCAGCCGAATATAAAAGAATATTTGCCATGATTATTTCGGAACTCCTAACACACTATTGGGTTTGAAACGGAAAGTATATATTATCCAATTGAAAACAGAAAGATAAGCCTGTATTTTTACATGATCCAATAACACAGGATTTCATCCACATGGCTGGACTTGTTGAAAGTAAAAAAGGCAGGAGGTTCACCTTGGTCCTCGGTGGAATTTTGTTGGCCGCCGATGCTTTCGGGCTGGACCTTGTGATGTCCCCGGACCTTGCCATTGGCGTTCCATACGCGCTGGTGGTCGTGCTGGGATTATGGTGGACGAATCGCAGTTATATTATTACGGCGGCGATCTGTGGGTCCGCGTTGTGCCTGCTGGGGTTTTATTTTTCTTTTTCAAGCGACCAGTTGTGGATGGGAGTTGTCAATCGTTTATTCGCCATTTTTGTCATCTGGATGGTAGCGGTTCTTTGTCTTTCCCACACAAAAGTGAAAGCTAAAAAGTTGGAGTTGCAGAGACTCAATGATCGTATCGGCCAAATTTGTTCTGAGGAAATAACAGAACACGATGAGCATTTCTTATATAAAAAAATCCTCGATTCACTTCTTTCATTCACCAAAAGCCGGTTTGGAGTAATTTACGAAGTCATTCAAAGCCAGGAAGGCAAGCCTTGTCTGGAGAAAAAAGCGGGGCTGGCGTGGAACCTTCTTTTGGGCCAACCTCCGGGATTGTCTAATGAGAAACCGCCGCAATCTCCAGAGGTGGATATCTATAATATGACTCCATTGCTTGACCAGGTTCTCTACAGCGGTAGACCCTTGCTCATGAATTTTGTTTCCACGGACCTTCGTGAAGGACCGTTGTCCGGCGGCTACCCTCCCGTTGAATCGTTTATGGGGCTTCCGTTTTATCATGAAGGCCGCTTGTTGGGCGTTGTGGGTTTGGCCAACCGGGCTGGGGGCTATGACGAATCCCGGATGAGATATATTGTGCCGTTTTTGTCTGCCTGCGCAATCAGGATTCACACCTTAAAAACAGGTCAGGAACAATTGGAGACGGAAAATGCTCTGAAGGAAAGCCGTGGGAAGTTACAGGATGTGGAACAGGATACTGCACTGATGCGGCTGAAAATATTGGAAAAAGAAGCCCGGTTGGATCAGATTGAAGAAGAATTTTCAAAGGTTGAAAAAACTTTGAAAGAACAGGAAGATCGGATCGTTGCCCTTGCCGAAGGCCAGGGTAAAGGAGAGGAAGAGTTTGATCGGTTGCAGGAGAATCTGAATCGGCTTCAAAATGAAAAGGTGAAAACGGAAGAGCGTCTCAGGGATAAAGACACGCGAATAGAAAAAGCCGAAGAGGACCGGAACCGGACGGCAGGCGCTTTGTGGGAAAAAGAACAGCGGTTGGCGAATGTTCTGGATGACTTGAACCTGTTGGAAAAGGACTTTAAGGAAAAAGTAGAATCGATTGACCGGATGGAGGAGGAACTGGAGGGAAAAGACAGGCTTGTGGAGCGGCTCGAATACAAATTGCTTGAGTTGGAGGGTCAATTGCAACTGGCGAAAAAAACCTTGAGTGATCGGGAAGGGTTATTGGAAAAAATAGAAAATCAAATCCATAAATCGCGCAAGGGAAATACGGAGGCCGGTTCGGCAAAGGAGCCTGAGAAGATAGTTCTGGAGAGAAAAGAAAAACAGAAAAAGCCAATTGAATGGGACTCCCCCCGCCAACGGCAGGATTTGCAGAAAAATGAGGACCGGCAAATGGAGCGCACTATTCCCGGAGTCGATTTTGAACAAAGAGCCAAAGAACAGAATGGTAAAAATCCACCGCTGGAAATGGAACTGGACGATGAAAAGTTAAAAAACAGGTTCCACCGTTATACCAGAGAGCTGGAACGCAGTAACGAAGACCTTAGAGATTTTGCCGCCATCGCTTCCCACGATCTTCAGGAACCCATACGAAAAATTATCGGCTTCGGTATGCGGCTGAAAAAAGATTGTTCTCCCTACCTGGATGATCGAGGCAAGGACTACCTTGAACGCATGCAACGGTCCGCGCACCAGATGCAGAAATTTGTGGACGATCTCTTGCAATATTCCAAAGTAACCACTTCATCCAGCTGGCGCCAGCGGGTTGACCTGAAAGAAGTGATCTCCCATGTTTTGACCATGCTTGAGATGCGTATTGAGCAGACCCATCCCATCATTGAGGTCGGTCCCATGCCGGTCATTGAGGCAGACCGGGTGCAAATGTCGCAACTTTTTCAAAATCTGATATCCAACGCGTTAAAATTTCATAAAAAAGGCAAGCCGCCAGTGGTCCGAATCAGCCACCGGTCTCTGGAAAATGGATTCCATGAAATTCGCGTGGAAGATCAGGGAATTGGTTTCGACGCAAAGCATGTGGACCGAATATTTAAACCTTTTGAACGCCTGCATGGCAGAAGCGAGTACGAAGGCACTGGCATGGGCCTTGCCATCTGCCAGAAAATCGTGCGCAGGCATGGCGGCCAATTAACCGCGGAAAGTTGCCCACAGGAAGGAGCCACCTTTATCGTCACCCTTCCTCCGCCCGCTACGCGGGAGGAGAATTATTCATACTGACATTTTCATCAGGAGATTCTTCAGGGCTCGTGAGCGAAGCGAGCGTTAGGCCCACTTTTCCTCCCCGCGTTAGCGGGGCCAGCGGTACGCTGGCTGGCGCTGGTTGATTTCACAATATTCTGTTACCCTGTAGGGCTTAAAATTAATCTGTGAACAGGGTGACGATGACTTTTGTAAATGAACTGAAAAAACAGGTGTTGATTCTGGATGGCGCCATGGGAACCATGGTGCAGAATCTGAATCTGACCGACGCGGCTTTTGGCGGACCTGAGTTTAAAATGCTGACCGATCTTTTGATATTTTCCCGTCCAAAAGATTTGCAGGAAATTCATTTAAAATATTTGCAGGCAGGCGCGGATATCATAGAGACCAATACGTTCGGTGCGTGCCCACTGCGTTTGCGGGAATTCGATTTTTCCAATATAGAAACTTCCGATCTGGAAGCCATTCCAAAAGAGCTGGATATGCGGGCATGCGATTATGAAGCGCTCACATATCATTTAAACGTATGCGGGGCGCAAATCGCACAGCGGGCGGTGGAAAACTACCGGTCTCTTCCAGAGTACGACGGCAGGCCGTTGTTTGTGGCGGGGTCGATCGGTCCTTCCAATTATGTATTATCCAGCACCGAAGCCAATCTCAAAAAAGCCACGTTCGATCAAATCGTCGATAATTTTCGTCGGCAGGTTGTGGGATTGCTCGATGGCGGCGCCGATGTTCTATTGTTCGAGACCCAGCAGGATATCCTGGAATTGAAAGCCGCCCTCATTGGGGCCAAGCGGGCGTTTGCGGAAAAAGACAAGTCCCTACCCATCATGGCCCAGGTTACGGTCGATCAATTTTCCAAAATGCAGATTTTCAATACCGACATTCACGCCGCTTATACGGCGGTGGCCGGCATGGGAATCGATGTGTTTGGCATCAACTGTAATGTCGGACCTGAATTAATGCAACAGACGGTGGAGAAGTTGAGCCGGATTTGTCATCACCCGATTTCAATCGTGCCCAATGCGGGCCAGCCGGTTTCCGAAGATGGCGAAACCCGCTACAAGCTGGAGCCAACCGCAATGGCGGAAACGATGGAACCTTTTGTTCGCGAGTTTGGCGTTGCCATCGTGGGCGGATGTTGCGGGACCACCCCGGCGCATATCGAAGCCTTGAAGAAGCGGGTCAAGGGAATTGAACCAAAGCGCCGCCAACCTGATTCCAGGGTTTATATTTCAGGTCCCCAGGAGGCGATCCCTCTCGATAGTTCCCAGGGCCTCATACGCATTGGCGAGCGTCTCAACGTGCGCGGCAGCAAAGTAGTGCGGGAAGCGATAGAGACTGAAGATGGGGTCAATCTTTCGCCGCTGGATGAAGTGGTACGTGGGCAGGTGAAAGATTTGGGCATTGATATCATCGATGTGTGCATGGACAGCAATATTGTGGAAACGGAAAAGATTTTACCGGAGGTGATTCATAAGCTCACCAGTGATTTTCAGGGAGCCATGTGTTTGGACTCCTTTTCGGTGGAAGCCCTGAAAGAAGCGATCGAGGTGTACCCCGGACGGCCCATCATCAATTCCATCAGCCTGGAAGAGTACAGCGCGGGTGTGAGCAAACAGGACGCGGTGCTTTCGGTCACCCAAGAGCATCACCCTGTTTACATTGCTTTGGTGAATGGCCCAAAAGGGCCGGGTCAGACTTCGCAGGAAAAATTTGATCTGGCGCAGGAGATTGTCCGACAGGCTAAAGAAAAATTCGGAGTGACTCCGGACCAGTTATTGATCGACGTGAACGCCTACCCGATTGGCAGTGAATCGGTGGAAGGTCTCAACTTTTGCGCCGAAACCCTGCATTGCCTTCCCCGGATCAAAGCGATTCATCCTGATCTTAAAACAACCATCGGGGTGGGCAACCTGACCAACGGTCTGGGACAGAAACCTTATATGCGCAAAGTTCTCACCAGCGTGTTTCTGGATGAAGCGCAAAAGGCGGGATTGGACTGCGCCATTCTCAATCCCAACCATTACGTTCCCCTGGAAAGTCTTCCGCAACATGATGTGGATCTGGCGAGGAAGGTCATTCTGCATAGAAACATGGAAGCCTTTGAGGAACTCGAAGAGATCGCGGTGACCAAAAAAACCGGCAAGGTGCAAAAGAAAATCGATTACCAGGGTCTGTCGCTGGAAGACCGTATCTGCCAGAAAATCAGGGACGGGTTCAAGCAGAAAGAGGATGGGTGGGTAGAACCAAACGGGAATCGATATGAGTATCATGACCGCATCGTTGAAGAAGCCGCCCAGATTGTCGATAAACACGAACCGCTGGAATTTATCAGCGGGTATCTCATGAAGACCATGCGCCAACTGGGCGATGCGTTTGGGCGCGGCGAAGTGAGCCTCCCGCATCTGTTGAAAAGTGCAGATGTGATGCGCAATGTCATGGGGTTTCTGGAATGGTATATGCGCATGAAAACGGGCGCTTTAGATGGTGGGGTCCTGGAATACAAAGGTGTGATAGTGATCGGCACGGTGTATCAGGATGTGCACAGCATCGGCAAGGACCTGGCCGCGACATTATTGGAAAACTATGGCTATAAGGTGATCGACCTGGGGGTGCAGGTTCCGCTGGAGCGGTTTATTGAGACGGCCAAAAAGGAGAAAGCCGATGCCATCGGCATGAGTGCATTGCTGGTGCAAACCTCTAATCATATGATCACCGTCGCCCGCATGTTGAAAGAAACGCCGATCCCCATTCTCATTGGCGGCGCGCCGGTTAACAGCCGCCATGCCGGATTTGTGGCCATGCACGGGCAATCCGATACCAGCCACATTCTCGACAATGTTTTTTACTGCGAAAGCGGAATGGATGGTGTGAATGTCATGAATGCCCTGCAGGATAAGGCCAACCGCAATTCTTTGTTCAAGGAAAATAAAGAAAAACTGGTGCGTGAATATGAGCGGGCCAAGGGCCTGCAAGCAAGTCATGATAAATTGCTGGAATCGCTTCCGCGCCGGAAAGTGAGTTTCAATAAACACGATGTTTCTCTCGATGAGTTTGGCATCCATAGAGTGGAATTTAAACTGAGCAAGTTGAGTCCGAATCTGGATGAGAAAAGTTTGTATTCCCTGAATTGGAAATTTGGCAAAAAATCTTCCTGGGAGCAAAAGGGCATCAGCCTGGAACAACTCAAGGCATTAAAAGAGAAATGGATTGAAAATGCAGAAGCCAATCAATGGGTCGTTCCTAGTGCCCGATTTGGCCTTCTTCCGGCTCAGTCGGAGGGCGACGAGGTGATTGTGTACGATCCTGCGGACACTGAAAAAGAGGTGGCGCGGTTTAATTTTACCGTCTGTATTGGCAAGGGAAGAAAGGATAAATTTTCCATTGCCCAATATTTTCATCCCAAATCGTCGGGGCAGATGGACGTCATCGGATTGCAAATCACCACGGCGGGCCTCGGCGCGGAGCCTGCCATCGCGGAATTTAAAAGGCAAAATGATTCCGAATCCGCCCTTTATTTGCAAGGATTATGTGACCGGGTGGCGGAAGATCTCGCGGAATACATTCATAATCTTCTGCGCCAGCGTGTGGGACAAAAAAAAGGCAGGTACGGGCAGAGGTACAGTCCGGGATATCCTGCCATCGTGGATTTGATCAACAACAAGATCATTTGGGAGCTCGTGCTGGAAGGCGAGCTTCTGCCCATCGGCTGGACGGCGGACGAGGGCCCCTTCGGCGAGTTCAACCAGATTTCCGGCGACGTCAAGTGGAACCCCATCTTTCGCGTGAAGTGCATCACCCACCGGCGCGAGCCCATCTTCTCTCCGTTGCAGATGCCGTGGGAGA
>JADFGI010000457.1 GCA_022567815.1 Nitrospinota bacterium | reverse complement strand
TCCCACCTCAGCGCTTCGGGTATGCGAGTCAAATTAATGCGCATATCAGACAGCAAACTTGCCGGATTCAACCTTGTCGACAAGAAAGAAAAAATCACCATTGTCTTTGAGGGCGGCAATAAAAAGGAAATAACCGTCAAAAGCGTTCCCGTTTATAACCGGGGCAGTCAGGGAGTGATACTTTCCAAACGCAGAAAAATCATCAACATTTTTTAAAGTAAAGAAGCGATGACAACTTACAACGCAGACAACATTCAAATCCTCGAAGGACTGGAGCCGGTTCGCCGCCGTCCCGGGATGTATATAGGATCGACTTCTTCTACCGGACTGCACCACCTGCTTTGGGAAATTCTGGACAACTCCGTGGACGAAGCTCTGAACGGGCATTGCGACGTGATCGAAATTGTTCTCGAAAAAGATCATGGCGTTACCATCAAGGATAATGGACGCGGCATCCCGGTGGACATATTTCGCAAGACCAAGCGTAGCGCTATGGAAATCCTTTTCACCACCCTGCATTCGGGGGGGAAATTCAGCCAGGACAATTACAAAGTTTCCGGCGGCCTGCACGGCGTGGGCATGGCCGTGGTCTGCGCTCTCTCGGAAACTCTCATAGCTTCCTCGCGCCGTGACGGGTTCGAATGGACGCAATCTTATTCCCGTGGAAAACCCGCATCCAAATTAAAGAAAGGCAAACCCACCCGCAGTTATGGAACCACGGTTTATTTCAAGCCGGATAAAAAAATATTCCCAAAAGTTGAATTCAACGCCAAATTGATTCTGGAGCAGGCCGAGTCCAAAGCCTTTTTAAATAAAGGTTTAAAAATTATTTTTCATGAAAACGGTAAAAAACATGTTTTCCAATATCCCGAAGGAATTAAAGACTATATACAGAAAATAGTGGGCGATCTTCCGGCAATTACGGCAGAACCTTTTTATATCGAAAAGGATGATTCGAACCTGCGGGTGGAAACCTCATTTTTATGGACTTCAAACACCGAGTCCAACATTTTATCTTACGCCAATGCCATCAAGACGGTTGATGGAGGTTCGCATGAAACCGGGTTCCGCAATGGCATCACCAAGGCGTTCAGAGCATATATAGAGCGAAGAAACCTTCTTCCGAAAGGGGTCACCGGCATCACCGGCGATGACGTTAAGGAGGGATTGGTCGCCATCATCAGTGTTTACCTTCAGGATGGTGTGGAGTTTCAGGGTCAAACCAAGGGGCGTTTAAATTCTAATATCACGTCGCAGGTAGAATCCGTGGTCAAACACTCCCTGGAGCATCAACTCCACCACAACCAAACTCTTGGCGACCTGATCGCAAACCGGATCATTCTGTCAACTCAGGCCCGTATCGCCTCGCGTGAGGCCAGGGAAGCCGTCCAGCGGAAAACATTGGTATCGCATCGGCTCAACCTGCCCGGCAAGCTTTCCGATTGCTCGACCACTGACAAAGATGAGGCCGAGCTTTTTATATGTGAAGGAGATTCCGCCGGTGGATCGAGTAAACAGGCAAGGGATCGAAAAACCCAGGCGATTTTGCCCATCCGGGGGAAAATCATAAACGTGGAAACCGCAACCATGGCCAAAGCCCTGGCGAACAATGAAATTCATAATATCGTTTCCGCTATTGGGACAGGGGTCAAACCGAAATTTGACTACAGCAAACTGCGTTATGGAAAAATAATCATTATGACCGACGCCGATGTGGACGGCGCTCACATCTGCACGCTACTACTGACTTTCTTTTACCGTTATATGCCCGAACTCATTCAAAAAGGCCATCTATTCATCGCCCAACCCCCGCTGTTCAGGATCGATGCGGGAAAGAAATTGTTTTACGCTCTGGATGAAAATGAAAAAAGCGAGATCATAAAAAAACTCAATGGCTCCCCTTACGAGATTGGCCGATTCAAGGGTTTGGGAGAAATGCCGCCATCTGATCTGAAGGAAACCACCATGAATAAGAAAACCCGTTCCATGATTCGAGTGGATATCAAGGATCAGGACTTGGCTCATAAAATATTTGAAGAGTTAATGGGTAAAGACCCCGAACCACGTTTCAAATTCATCACGGAAAAGGCAATCTTCGTCAAAGATCTGGATATTTGATCCACTTCCCTTTCATTCTCCAAGGCAATTAGACCAACCAAATGCCTTGATAATTCCCCCCTAATCCCCCCTCTGAGGTTCACCGAAAATCTCCTCTAATATATTTACCTTTATAGTTTATATAAATATATAAAATCTTTGTAAAACCAATAAATTCAACCATATTTTAGCTAATAAA
>JADFGI010000456.1 GCA_022567815.1 Nitrospinota bacterium | reverse complement strand
GTGTTGCACTTTGAAAACCGTCTAAATCCTTATTATTCAACTCTGTTGCGGCTGTTGCACTTTGAATACCCCTATTTGGCAAATAGCGTGTAAATACGTCTTCAAACCACTCTTTCAGGTAGCCTTTTGGTGTCCTGGTTCCGACTCGGATAGACTTTGGAGTGATGCCGAACGGTTTCAAAAGTCTTGCGATTCCGGTCTTGGAAATAGGTTTTCCTTTCCGGTATTCCGGCCACGGCCTGTCCTCTAATTCAACCATGTGTTTTCCCAAGTCTTCGCTGGTCACGCGGTCCGTTTCGTTTTCATGGAAGTAATCCCGGATGTCGGACAGCAACATGACCCCGATCGCGTCCTCATCATCGTCTTGCGATCCTGAAATAAGGAGTGCCGTCTCTCTGGCAAGTTCCGGCCATTGACCCCCAGCAATTTCGGCCACGATAAGCAAAGGCTCCCAATTGTCCGCCGCACGGTCATTCAGGCTTTCGGGGATTTTTGGTTCCCATGATTCTGCTATTTCAAAGTTATCTTCTGCCCAGCGAGCCGCCTTTTGCTTTAATTCTGAGAATATTTCCAGATTTTTCCGTCTAAACTTTTCAATTTTTTCCCCAGTTCCTTTTCGTTTCATTGAAATGGATATCGACCGATCTTCCAGTGTGTCTTTTCGCTTTCCGATTCCGGCGAGGACCTTTGGCCCCCAGACGCAAAACATCTTGGGTTGGAGGTCGTCTCCTTCTACTCTTAAAACAAACGCACCGTCCCTTTCATGGCCAGCATTTAAAACCCCATGAATTTCCTCATTAAATTTCAGAAAGGTGTCGATTTCATCAATGATAAGAGTTGGTTTGAAATACTCCATTGAGCGGAATAACGCCGCGGTACTAATATTCGCCGCTATCAATGGTCTTGGAACAAGACGGAAAACAACTTTTAACCCGGTGGTTTTCCCGCATCGTTTTGTCGGCGATCTAAAATCAAGGATAGGAGAAACGGAAAAAGCATCATGGAGCCAAGAAAATAAAATCCACAGAGAAAGTGCCGTGTAACCACCTTCCGGTAAAATCACATAACGCTGAATGGTTCCCGATATTTCATCCAGCAACTCTGCCCCGTCAACCGGGTCTGGCCACGGCTCAGGGTCATCAAATTGAATTTCCTGCCCTTTCCCACTATTGGGACTTGTCTCATTTTTCCCGAATGCCTTTGTAATTAATTCTGTCGCTCCCTGGACTTTGATTTCCTTTAATCGCTTCACGATTTCGCTTTTTGCAACACCCTTCCACACAGAGTCTTTGTTCGCGGTAAAAGTAACAAATTTATTGATTGATTCAACGATTTGCTCAGGCGTAGAAGTGACCTTTAGACCAGCAATGCCCGTTTCGGCCATTACCTGTTCAATTGTTTTTGGGTGACCGTTGTTTTCCTCAGGTATCGGCTCGCATGGTTCCATGTCATGACCGTTGCCGCCGGTTGTTTCCTGGCTTGTGTCAAACGGAATCGCATGGGGATTCAGGCTCATAAACAACCCCCCTCAAGGCGAGAAAGCGGTTCTAAAAGTTCTTCGATAATGTCGTTAAGGTCGAATGCGGGGTCAAAAGCCTTGAGATTGGCCTCGTAGGTCAACGCAATTATTCGGCGACGGGAAGCCGTTTCGTGGACGATTCGGGCGAAGTGCGTAGCCGTTGTGCCGGTTATCGGCCTTAGGCTGTCAAACAAATCCTGGAATTTTTGGTAATCCTGATGGTGTTCAAAACTTGTTTCAATCCGGACAAGAAAAGGACTTCCTGTTAAACCGGAATCTTTGGAATGCAATTCCAGCATTTTTGTAAAAACAGCCTTCACCCCGCCCATGTAAAAATCATCTGGCCCAACAATAGCGCGGACAGGGTCGAGTTTCATCGAGTCCGCAACGCAAGCCGACAAAACACCAATTTCCGCAACCTTGTTACCGGGTAACGGATTTTCGTTGAATTCAATTTTTTTAGTGCTACAATTTGGTAAATTCCGCTGTTCCTGTTCGCCGCCCCGGTTCCCGCCGGGGCTTTTTATTGCGTTCATTTTTTGCCCCCGTTGCGGTTCACTTGGCACGACTGAATCCAATCCAGCGTACCTTCACGGGTATAGCGAACCGCGCCGCCTAATTTAAGGTAGGGAGGACCCTCCCCCGCCCAGCGCGCACGCTCCCTGAAAAACCTCCTCCAGGATCCCTTCACACGGAAGTAACCCGTAGCTTATTGGCGTAATCCAGCTCGTTCTGCCTATACTTCCGCATGTGGGAAAGAGCAAAGGGCTGGGCGAAGACTCA
>JADFGI010000455.1 GCA_022567815.1 Nitrospinota bacterium | reverse complement strand
AATTAATTCAAAAAGACTAAGAAATATAAGGAGCAGAGTAATGGGTACTAAAAAATCCGGTTCCAAAGGTAGAAAACCAGCACCCCGTAAACCACCCAAAAAGGAGTCGTCAGATAAACTATCGTCACTGGCCTCAAAAGTTCTGAAAGGGAAAACAACTACAAAGAAGCAGGCGAAAAGTTTGGCTGGGTCCGTCCTCAGCCAAGACGAAACGAAAGGCAAACGGTCAAAACGATCCTAACGTTTTGGCCCATTTCAGCCTGACAAGACGAGTAATGCTACGGCTTGGAATGCAGATAATTCCACTTCCCTGTATTCCATCCCCATCATCATATTTCCCAATATTTGGAGCCAGCGCCTTCACCTCTTCGCCATCATAAACCAACCAGCCAACAGACATGCATTTAACGATTTCTGGGGTTTCAAAATCAGATAAAAACATCCAATTAGGCTTGGGTTGGGCGCTGTCTTCCCATTCTACAAGAACAAGATTGCGTTTTTTAATCATTTGGGTTTCTTAAGTATACAAACGCGTTCTTGAAGGGGGTCAGGGGGATTTTGCAACCACAGATGCCTATCCTGAGCGAAGTCGAAGGGAACTCAGAAAAACACGGATGGCTTCACCTCTCACCTATTAGCCTCCACCCAAACCAGGTTACTTGACCTCTTCGCCCAATTAGGGTTTAATTCCGGCTATCCGAACATCTCAATTAGGGGCGCCTCATGAGAATCCGGCATCTGGTTGGTTTCTGTATTTGTGTTCTGCTTTAAGCACCCGAAAGAAATTGACTGTTATCTGATAGAGATTTTTGAAGAAGAAATCCTATTGCGGACAGACGACGAGTCATAACAGTTGGTATGGAAAAGCGGACGTTCCATCGCGCTGATCGTTAGCCCGCAAACGACCCAAAGCGGACATTCTCATGAAGAGTTAAATATGGGCTTACTGAGAAGTGGCCCTAAATTGGCCCACGTCATCCCTTCCCCTTCTTGCCCAGGCCGTTTCCCAGCATTGCATGACGAAATAAACGAATTAAACGAAAAAAGGTCCGGTCTACCAGTCGCGTTTACCGCCGTTACCATCTTGACTCATTCTGGTTTCTTGTTTCCTTTGATTAAGGATCCTCCCAAAACACTTTCCCGATGGCGCTGGCTTATCGTCCCTGTTTGCTGTATAGTAATTGCGATATAGATGATTGAGCCTTCAAGAGAATTGGCGGCGGTGAGCTGAAAAGTTTTCCTTCTAGATTTGGAAATTCCAGGATTCCTTTCTTGGCGCGTTTCTGTTTTCCTTTCCTTTTTATTCTCCACAAGCTAACTAATCAATCCTATTTGTTTGGCTGAAGACGCATCTTCGGGCTTGAACTGAAGAGCCTGGGGATCTTTGTGTCTTCTCTTTTTCAGTATTTTTAAAGGAAATTATCTTGAGCAATTCATTAGTTGACACTCTGCAAGAAGGGTTTGACACCCTGAACCTGATTTCTCCGATTCGTCGTGCCATCGATGAGGAAAATTATCGAGTCCCCACGGCCATACAAACCCAGGCCATCCCGCACCTGTTGCAGGGGCGCGATATTCTGGGCTGTGCCCAAACGGGTACCGGAAAAACAGCGGCCTTCGCTTTGCCCATTTTGCAGAGACTGACGGAAGGTCGAACAGCGCCGATGCCCAAGACGGTGCGGGCTCTGATTCTGGCGCCCACCCGCGAACTGGCGGCGCAGATCGGCGAGAGTTTTCGCGTTTACGGTCGTTATTTGAAACTCACCCAGGCGCTGGTTTATGGAGGCGTCAGACCCCGCCAGCAGATTCGCGACTTGAGCCGCGGGGTGGATATCCTGGTGGCTACGCCGGGACGACTGCTCGATCTGCTCCAGCAACGTTGTCTGCGGCTGGACAAAGTTGAAATCTTTGTTTTGGACGAAGCGGATCGCATGCTCGATATGGGTTTCCTTCCCGACATTCGAAGGATTCATTCGGCGATTCCGTCGAATCGGCAGACCATGTTATTTTCCGCCACGCTACCCGAGGAGATCCGTCATCTGACCCGGACTTTTCTCAAGGATCCTGTTCAAGTCACCGTTTCGCCTCCATCCAGCACCGTGGAAAATGTTGAACAGCGGATTTTGTTTGTGGACCGGGAAAACAAAAGGGCGTTGCTCGAGTCCGTTCTTCAGGATGAAGGGATCGAGCGGGCTTTGGTATTCACCCGCACCAAACACGGAGCCAACAAAATTGCGAAGAGCTTGAATCGTATCCAGGTACGGACCGAAGCGATTCACGGCAATAAATCGCAACCCGCACGGTTGCTGGC
>JADFGI010000454.1 GCA_022567815.1 Nitrospinota bacterium | reverse complement strand
CTGTTTTGGGTCCATGAAGAATTAATTTAAAGGGGTTTCGATCAATTGATAATTTTTAGACCCGCGTAGCGCTGGCCAGCGTGACGCTGGACCCAGTGTTAACGTGCTATGGGTTTATGGCTAATCAAACCTTTCTTCGTAAAACCGTTATTGCACGCCCTTCAGCAAGTTCAGGACAGGCTCCGCGTTGGCAATTTCACGGTTCAATTCCGCGACCGCCATATTAAAATTGTACACAGTTTCATAATAACCGCTGAGAACACGGGTATAAATTATCAGCGCCTGAAAAAGATCGCCCGAATCACCAATGCCAAAATCATAATTCGCCAATTCAGTGACCAACAAAGCCCTGGTAATTTTTCGACTGCCCTTTGCCAGGTCCAGCTGGCCCCGCGTTTCGCTTACTTTAAGAAAGACCTTTTTCTGCTCAAGCCGGGAGACCCTGTGGGTTTTTCCAAATACTTCTTTAAAACTTTTTTTTGGAAAATCGACCGGTTGAATAGTATCTTCTTCCAGTTCGCTTTCCTGCGACAAATCCAGTCCGGTGAGCTCGGCCAAGTCAAGTTTAGTGATATGGATTTCATTTTCCAATTTTATGATGTCATGCACGGACCCCGTGCGTCCAAGCTTCAGCTTTGTGATATCGGATTGCGAAATATCTCCCTCTCCCTCTTCATACTTCTCTTCCGCCTTTTCGATGGCGGTTCCAAAACGCTTCTTGACTTCCTCCGCCACACCCAACTGATTGGTCTTAAACTGGATTTGATAATAGTATCGCGTGGTCAGGTATTTGATTTCACTTGCAGACTGGGAGGACTCCTGACTTTTTTCAATGGCCAGGGGAATGATCTTGTCCAAAGGGGGAATTGTAAACGCCCCCCCTCCCCCTTCGGAAGGATGGACGGTAAAAATCAAAAGGATGGCAGAATGAAAACAATATTTAAAAATAGAACCCAATTTGTGACCAAGGGAAATCAACCGCATCATCTTCCTTTTGAAATCGAATTTTCTTCGAGATACAGAACAAAAAACCTTCAATATATTTTAAGGGAGAATTGAGGGAATGCAAAAAGAAAGGGGCACTGAACCCCCTAAAAAGAAACCTTGATGGCAACCAAGTTCGTTCTTAAACAGGAATTGCCCTAAAACCAGGACAAAGGTTCAGCACCCCTCAGCGATGTAGAAAATTTATCACACGGCCTATATCCTGTCAATATAATTCTAGGACGAGACGGGGCATCAAGATTCATCATATTCATTTTAAATCCTTTAAATATAGCTAGTTACACGAACATTCCAAAACCGCCCACTTCTATAGCACCATAAGTCATTTAAAATCAAAAGGTTATATAAATTTGGAATTAAGATTCCCTGAAGATGGATTCAATGCTATTCCAGCGGAGAAAAACTCATAACCTTTTATTTTTCAATGTGTTAAATCTTATATCACGGAAAATGGCACGGGAATGAAGGTCAACAGGAAGATGACGATCGAGACGTACCCCATCAACTTGTGCTTCCGGTCCGGGACCACAGAATCATCGACCAGCGGCGCGGGTCTGAATCCCATCAAGATGATCATGAGCGCCCAAAACAGCCATCCCAGCCAAAAGTAGCCCAGAGGAAAAAGCAGAACAAAAAACAGTTTGGAAAGTAATTTATGCCTTACTCTGAATAGGGAATAAATCACATGGCCTCCATCCAGTTGGCCTATTGGCAAAAGATTCAAAGCGGTAACGAACAAACCGATCCAACCGGCAAAGGCAATGGGATGCAGGAGGATATTGGCCTCGGCGGAAAACGGCGTCACTCCTAAAATCATTTTGGAAAGAACCGCAAGTAAAATAGAACTGCCGAAGGTCAATCCGTGAACGGTTTCGGCTGGCGTTACTTCAGACAAAAACAGGCCGATGACCAACGTGGGAACGGCCACAATAAATCCGGCGATAGGCCCCGCCGCTCCAATTTCCATCAGGACCCGGCGATTGGGTATCAATTCCTTTATCTGGATGAAAGCTCCGAAGGTTCCCGCGATAAAAATTGGCGGGGCCGGAATGAAAAATGGAAGCGTGACTTTGACATTATTTTTCCTGCTCGCCCAATAATGGCCGAACTCATGCGTCCCCAGAATGAGGATCAGGGAAATAGAGAAAAGGAATCCACCTGCAAGATACGTAGTTACCAGCGTTGCGGCCAGCAGCAGGGAAAAGATGATCCAGTTTTTTGCGCTTGGAATTGTGGCAGGCAAGATTTTTCTCTATGGTATCAGCAGGATTCCGTCACACAGGGTGGAAGCTTGGGCCTGACGCTA
>JADFGI010000453.1 GCA_022567815.1 Nitrospinota bacterium | reverse complement strand
TTCCCTCAGCCTGCGAAATTTGGTGGAGGCGATCGACCCGGACAGAATAATCAATCCGGCCAGAATGCTGAATCCTGACATGAAATCGATCAGAGTCATCAGTTTTTCCACAACCGCTTCCACCGTATTGATGATGTCACGGGTGCTTAAGGCGGTGACGTTGGGAAGAGCATCGACCACGGCCTGCTGAAGTTCCAGTTCTTTTTCCTCGGCAACATGGACCGTGGCAACATAGGTGATGGGCACATCCTCCATCGCTCCCGGCGAGAATATCATATAGAAATTAGTCCGCATATTGCGCCAGTTGACTTTGCGGATGTTGGTGACGGGCGCGGTGATTTTGACCCCCTGAATCTCAATCGTGATGTTCGCTCCGATACCGACTCCTAATCTTCTGGCCGCGTCTTCTTCCATGGAAACCTGGGGGATAGAAGCCTCTTCTTTATTCCACCATTTTCCTTCGATAATCACATTGTCTTTAGGCGGATCGGTCATATGGGTCAGCACAAAACTTCGAGTGATGAACCACTCTTCCTCGCGCCGGTTTTTGTATTGCCAGTCAGAAATTTTTTTTCCATCGGCGCTGTACAAGCGGGAACGGATCAGCGGCACCAGTTCCCACTCAGCTTGCGGGGCAGTCTGGTCGAGGACCTGAACAAACCGTTCGGTTTGATCGCGCTGAATGTCGATGAAAAAATAATTGGGCGGGTTGATATCGGTATTGGATTTCAACATCGACAGCATGTCCATTTGGACTAATCGCACGGTGAGCACCAGCATGATCCCCATTCCGAGACAGGTGATGATCGAGGCCGCCTGATTGTTGGGCCGGTAAAGGTTGGCCAGTCCATAACGCCGGGTCATGGATTTAGGCGGCGGAATTTTACGCAGGAATTTCAACAGTCCGACGGAAACCATCCGCAAAATCAGAGTCGAAATTCCCAGGGCCAAAAGGAACACAACGCCGCGCTTGATCGATTCCGCCTGCCAGATGACCATCAGCGAGAGACCCCCTGCCATCAACAATCCGGCCACCCATCGTTGACGTTTACTGCCCGGCAGGATCTCCTCTTCATCAAAGTTTCTGCGAAACAGACGGAGGGGTCGCGTCTTGACGGCGCAAACCAACGGCCAGGCGCAGAATATCAGCGTGGTCAGCAATCCCATGCACAACGATTGAACCGCGGGAATCCAATAAAATTCCGGCTGGACTTTCACATTCAACAAACCGGCAAATTTCGCGGGCAGTAGATACAACAAGGCATAGCCAATGGCCACGCCCAGGAGACTTCCGATCAATCCCAAGAGGAGAGATTGGAGCAGATAAACTTTTAATATCGTCCGGGAAGAAGCCCCTATGCAGTTGAGGATAGCGATGGTATCGAGTTTTTGCGCCATGAACGTGCGGATGATCATGGCCACTCCAATGCCGCCCATGATCAAGGCGATGACCCCTAACGCTCTCAGGTATCTGCCCATGCGTTCGATGGATGCGGTGAGGGACGATTGCATGTCCTTGTACGAACGGAGTCGGAGAGATTTATCCTTTAGCCCTTCCTTCAAAATAGCGATGGCGGTTTCCGGTTTTATGGACTGCGGCAGGCGAATCAGCGTCCGGTGTTTGACCCGGCTTCCCGGCAGAATCAAATTGGTTTCATCAAGCGTCGATTGGGAAATAAACACTCTGGGACCGATGCTGAAGGCGCGGGAAATTCTATCGGGTTCGGAAATCACGGTTCCCATGATACGCACTCGCGTCTTGCCAAGATCAAAGCTATCCCCCACTTTCAGATGGGTCCGCATTAAAAATGACGGCTCGACGATTGCGCCATTACGGGCAAGTGCCTCCGTCAGCGGTTGCGGTGGATCGATTTTCAATTTTCCATACAGAGGATAATGTGGAGGATGGAGAGGAATGGATTTCAATTCAAGGATGAGCGAAGCGGAAGTTTTCAGGCCGTCGTTGTTTACGGAGTTCTCGTAGCGGGCCATTGCGTGCAGTTCTTTGATGAAAAGGAAATCTGTTTCCGGCGGCAGAGCATTTTTCTGAAATTCGCGATCCGCTTCGGTTTGCTCCCAACTACCCTGGATGGAGATATCGCCTGCAAGCAGGCTTTTGGACTCTTTGCTGATGGCGTTGTTGAGGATATTTGCCAGGCTTTTGATCGTCATCATCGCGCCGACGCCAATGGAAATGCATATGATGAAAAAAATAAACCGCTTCCATGCTCCGCGAAATTCGGCAAGGGCCAGGCGAAAAATTTGAGACGAGGTCAATTGTTGTAATCTTTTTTCCGCTGGGTTCATGGTTCAGGTCTG
>JADFGI010000070.1 GCA_022567815.1 Nitrospinota bacterium | reverse complement strand
AAGCTAAAGGCGGCATAAAAATTAAAAATCGAGAAGGTCCATGAACAATATAAAAAAAATTATCATTCTCATTGTAATAGTGGCTTGTGTTTGGGCATTTTTTCAGTTTGGCCTTGGTCAGTACCTGACCCTTGAGTACATGAAGAGCCAGCAGGCGGAATTTCAAAACTTTTATAAAGAAAATACCTGGTTGGCAATTGGCGCCTATACCGCAGTTTATATCGTGACAACCGCTCTTTCCCTGCCCGGAGCGGTGCTTCTCACCTTACTTGCCGGGGCTCTGTTCGGTCTGCTGGTCGGGACGATTCTGGTTTCCGTCGCCAGCACCATTGGGGCAACGCTGGCCTTCCTGGTCTCGCGAATGTTACTTCGCGATTGGGTACAAAATAAATTTGGCGGTTTTCTCAAAACCATTAATGAAGGCATTGAAAAAGACGGAGTCTTTTACCTTTTCACGCTACGGTTGATTCCTGCCGTCCCCTTCTTTGTCATCAACCTGGTCATGGGACTGACTCCCATGAGGACGATTCAGTTTTTTCTGGTGAGTCAGGTGGGAATGCTGGCAGGAACAATGGTGTTCGTGAACGCCGGAACCCAACTCGCCCAAATCGAATCCTTGAGGGGAATTCTTTCCCCCGGACTTATTTTTTCATTTGTCCTATTAGGCATATTTCCTCTTTTGGCCAAAAAGCTCATGAGCTTTGTCAAAGCAAGAAAGGAATTGAAGAGCGGGACTCCCTGACTTCAGACACCGTGTAGAAAAATCCTCGAAAGACCGAAAACCTCTGGTCTGGGAAGAAAGAGGCAATCGATGACGAAAAGAATATCTTGAATTCAAGTTGTAAGTGCAACTTTGAGGGTCGATTAAACTTTGTTGGTTTCCGATGCGCTTTGTAAAAATTCCCCTGAGTAGGGAGTGGTTCGGATTGGTAGAATTCAGGCTTCGAAAACTGGGTGTCGAAGGTTTAAAATGGGATGATCCTGGAATATTAATAAAATCTGAAATTTTAGAGGTGTCCTTTAAAGGATAATTTATGAAGGTAATAAAAGAGGCTGATAATTTTCCAATAAAACTATGGCCGGATGATCTGGGAGAAAAAGAACTACAGCAATTGCGCAACATTGCAAGCTTGCCATTCATCCACAGGCACATTGCAGTGATGCCAGACGCCCATCTTGGAATTGGCTGTACGATTGGTTCGGTCATTCCCACAAAGAAAGCAATTATCCCTGCCGCAGTAGGAGTGGACATTGGTTGTGGAATGATGGCGGTTCATACAAATTGGAAAGCAGAAAAATTACCGGATAATCTTTTAAAAATTCGCTCTTCCATTGAAAGGGCAGTCCCTCTTGGCGTTGGACAGGGAAATAAAGATGATGCAATTTTTAAAAAACCTGTCACCAGGTTTCTCAGTCAAAAGTCTTTGAATTGGTTTTTAAAGCAGAGTGACCCGGAAAATCTGTGGAATATAAAAGCACCAAAATGGAGGAATCAATTAGGAAGTTTGGGGTCCGGGAATCACTTTATAGAAATTTGCCTGGATGAAAATGATGATGTTTGGGTAATGCTCCACAGCGGGTCAAGAGGCGTAGGGAATCAAATTGCAAAAAGGTTTATCGAGAAAGCAAAAGAAGATATGAGGGTTCATCATATTAATTTGCCGGATAAAGACATTTCATATTTGTCCGAAGGGACACAAAACTTTCAAGATTATATCGATGCCGTGGAGTGGGCGCAACAGTACGCCTCTTACAACAGGCGGTTCATGATGGACGTTATTTTCGCTGAATTGAATCACTATCTGCCTGAAATCCAGCCTCTTGAAGAAGTGATCAATTGCCACCACAATTATGTGGAAAAGGAAAACCACTTTGGTGAAAACGTATACGTTACCCGGAAAGGGGCGATTCGGGCCAGGAAGGACGACATTGGAATCATACCAGGGTCGATGGGAGCGAAATCATTTATCGTTCGCGGAAAAGGCAACCCGGAATCCTTTCACTCCTGTTCCCACGGCGCTGGCAGAAAAATGTCCAGAACAAAGGCCAGGAAAACCTTTTCCATGGATGATCTGGATCGGCAAACCCAGGGGGTGGAATTGAATAAACGGAAAAGTATTCTGGATGAAATTCCCGGAGCCTACAAAGACATCGACCATGTGATGCAACTTCAAAGCGATCTGGTCGAGGTCCTTCATACCTTAAAACAAGTGGTCTGCATAAAAGGCGATTAAAATTTCACAGGGTAAAGTATCCAAAGTGTCGTTAAACTTTTGGTCGGAGGGATTTCAAACCGTTTTCCCTAATCCTGTTTTTTGCCTTTCCAGCGGCGGACATCTTTCATGAATTTTTCCCGATCCATTTTGCGGTCCCAGGGAAAAAGCACCATCAAGGGTTCAAGAGCGTAGTTGGAGGTGTCTTTCGGAGGGATTTCAAAACTTCCATTGGTGATTCGATAGATATTGTTAAAAGTCCGGTAATTGCCGCACAGCGCCACATAGTCCCAGGAGGTCTTTCCTTCGATCAAGGCATGAAACTCTGAGGACGCGATTCCTTCATACAGGTTGATCTTGCCCAGGTCGCCTTTCTGCAGACTGGGATCGGACTGCCCGAAATCGATGCTCCATATTTCCGACTCTTCCCGCCCGAAGATTTCCAGCTGGTAAACAATTTGCCAATGTTTCCAACCTTCGAGCATTTCGCTGGCCAATATCTGCTTCATAAATTGATTTTCAATAAAATCCTGGATAATGCTGATTTCCTTTTCATGCTGATTATCGTCGGTGGTTCGCGTTCGCAGACGCGGAACTTCCATGATCGGTTTGAAGGCCAGCCGATGGCTGTCATCCTCCAGAACGCGCACGAAATTCGAGGACTGGTTTTCAATGCGGATTTCATCGGACGCGATATGCGCCACATCCCCTGATACATAGGGGCCACATTGCACTTCCGGGCAAAAAGCCGAAAGGTCACGCAGGTATTGTTCCTGAGTGGTTGGAAACGAATAATGATTGAGGAAGGCGAATTCGTCCCGGTAGCGAAAAGACGCCGAACCGGGCACGACGAATTTTGGCCCCAGCGCCCTGACGACATTTAAGTAGGTGCAGTATTCATCATAAGGCAGGTCCATTGGCTTGTTGTAGGAAAAATTTCCTTCCAGCAGGGGCACAAATCGGCCATGCATTAAATCCACATGGCCATATAGTTGACGAATTTGATCGATGATTTCCGGGCTCACAATGGTGTCCACCTGATTCCATAAAGTCACCTCTCCATCATGGACCAGGAGCCCGTGCTCGGGAAAATCATCCTTGGCGGTGCTCGCCTTATTGAGCGAGGGAGTTGGCGTGAGCGTCACATCCTTGATTTTGATCGACTCAAAATCAGCGACGACCCGGACATTTTTAAATTCCAGTTCCTTGAGGACATCTATCAGAATATCGTCGTTAGGAACAAGCACCAGTGCGTCCGGTTTGAGACCATTGCCGTTTTGGGCAAGATAGGCCAGGGTGCGGACATCGAAATGATCCTGATGCCTGTGGGAAAGGTAAAGGACATCCACCGGAGGGACTTTGTCTTTCTGCAGAACAATGCTGGGGCAGAGGACGTTGATTTCCTCCCACAGGGTGTCGAACCAGGTGGGGTCGGTCAGAATGGTGGTTTCCCTGGATTGTATGAGCAGGCAGGCGTGTCCTATCAGGGTGGTCTTTATCATTCCAAATATCCGTTTAATATATTAAGGGCGCCTCTAAAAATTGGTTTTGGCCATGAGCGGCCCTTATAAAATAAGGGCCAGCGAGTTGCCTGGATAGAAAATATTGAATTAATAGAGGTCCTTTTAAGTTCTAAGAAAAACCCAATTTGGCCTGGATGGACCATAAAAGCTAGGTTCTTGAAAAGATACCGGCAGACCGCCACACAGACCTCAAGAAGAAAGTTAAGGCCAAGGAGGGTAGCTAAGTATTTGAAAAAAGGAAGGCACCGGGCGGACTCGAACCGCCGATAGAGATTTTGCAGACCTCTGCCTTACCACTTGGCGACGGTGCCCCGCAAACTTCCGTAAACAGAAAAAATGGAGCGGGAGAAGGGGTTCGAACCCTCGACTTCAACCTTGGCAAGGTTGCACTCTACCACTGAGTTACTCCCGCGCTTAAAATCATTAAGGTACCTTAGGTTCAGCCATTATATTTTCTGGGAGGGTTTTGTCAAATTCTATTTTTTCAGGAACCTGGACTCCTTCCCGTCCAGAATGCGTTGCATATTTTCAGTATGCTTGTGCAGTACAATGAGGGCCACGATGACGGATACGGCCATGAATTCCGGCGGATACTGGTAAAAAATCCCGAAAATGGGAAGCAACAGGGAGGCCAGAACGGAGCCCAAAGAGACATAAGCCGAGGCCCATAACGTCACGGCAAACACCCCCATCGCAGAAACCGTGGCGACAGGCATCAGAAAAAGAAAGATTCCCAATCCGGTGGCCACGCCCTTACCGCCTTTAAATTTGAGAAACACCGGATAAACATGACCGGTAAACGCCATCAGCCCGGCAACGGCGATTTGCCAATGCGAGTCCAGCAGGCGGGAGGCGATGACGACCGCGGCCAATCCTTTGGATAAATCTCCCGCAAGGGTCATCAGCCCGGTTTTTTTCCCCAGAACTCTTGAGACGTTGGTCGCCCCAATATTGCCGCTTCCGTGTTCACGGAGGTTGACTTTATTTATCCGCGCAACAAGTATCCCGAAAGGAATACATCCCAGCAAATAACAAAATGCCCAGAGGAGGATAGTTTCCGCCATGTTTAGTTGTGATCCGATAGAGGTCTGATGAGTTGACCGGTCAGCCGAGGTGGTCGCTCAGGGAGATACTGTTGGATTTCATTTTTAGTTTAACCTTGGCTCTTTTTTCAATCTGCCGCACCCGTTCTCTGGAAAGACCAATTTCCTTGCCGATTTCTTCGAGGGTTTTAGCATCGCCGTTAAAACCGAACCGCATGCGCAAAATCTTTTCTTCCCTGGGTTGCAGATTTTTGAGCAACAATTCCAGTTTAGCGTGCAGGCTCGCCTGCATGATTTCGTCATCGTACGGGATGTGGGAGGAGCTTTCGAGCAGGTCGATATAGGCTGTCGATTCGTCCGCTTTCAAGGGTGCGTCGAGCGATAAATGGGTACGATAGGCCTGCATGATACAGTGAACGTCCTCTTCCTTGAATCCCATGTCATCCGCCAGTTCTCTTTCGGTGGGTTCTCTTGACAGAGATTGAGTGAGAGACCGGCGTTTTTTGCTCATTTGATAAACTTTTCCCACCTGCTTGATGGGCAGTTTCACGGTGCCGGATTGTTCCGCCATGGCATGCATGATCGCCTGTCGAATCCACCAGACGGCATAGGTGATGAATTTGACATCCCTGTTGGGGTCAAATCGTTTTGCGGCCTGGATAAGGCCGATATTTCCTTCTTCGATAAGGTCCTGAAGGGAAAGCCTGCAACCTTTATATTTGTTGGCGACGCTGACCACAAATTTTAAATTTCGCCTCACCAACTCCTGCAAAGCCTTGAGATCGCCTTTGGCGATCTTCCGTGCTATTTGTTTTTCCTCTTCCCGGCTGAGCGGTTTGATTTTGCTTATCTCTTTCAGGTACTGCGTAAGAGGCTCGGCATGTTCGCGGTTTTCCAGCTTGCTGATGGGTTTGGCGCTGGTTTTATTTTTTTTTGGCGATTCGTTGGTTGCCATAAAATAAACTTTATTAGCGCAGAGTCCTTAATCGGACCCGCGCTTCTAACGAGAATTCACTTTTAGGAAATTTTTTCAGAAGTTCCAGATAATTCACTTTTGCTTCGGAATAATTTTCCTCTTCAAGGTAGGACTCGGCGATTAAATATATCGCCTCGTCGGCAAAACCCTGGTTTGGGTAATTTTCACGCATATTTTGTAGCCGCGAGATAGCAGATTGATAATGGCCTGTCCGGTAATAAAACTTTCCTACTTCGAACTCGCTGGTGGCAAGTATTTTGCGGCATTCCTCTTTTTTCTGAATAGCTTTTGGGTAAAAAGGGCTTTTGGGAAATCTTTTCATGGCATCTTCAAATCCTTCAAGAGCGGCAAGAGTTTTGGTTTGGTCCCTTGTGGCGACTTCTCTCATTTTAAAGTCGGACATGGCTTTGTAAAAATAAGCACGGTCCGCAAATCTATTTGCCGGGTACAACTCGATAAATTTTTGATAGTGAAATTTTGCTTCCTCATATTCCCCATCGAGATAATTGGTGTTGGCCAAATACATAAGAGCTTGTACGCGTTCCCTGCTGTCCGGGTAATCCTCCAGGAGTTGTTGGAAAAGATCTTTTGCCTTATTATAACTCTTAATTTTAACCTGTTGTTTGCCTTGCGCAATTAACTCTCCAGGCGATAGATTATCTTTCTTGTTGGTGGAGGTACATCCCGCAAGCAGAAAAATAAAAATGAGCAAAAGGATATAAAATCCAGAATTAAATGAAAATCCGAGTCGGCGCATTGTCTGGTAGGTATAGAAGGTAAATGCTATTTATTACTTCAATATATAATAGAATACTTGATTTTAAAAGGCTTTAAAAATCACGTTTTGGCATTCCAGCTTGCTAGATGAGTTTTTTTCATGCTATATTTTCAAGCTACAAAAGAATTGATCTTTACAAAGAGCTCCGCCGGACCCAAATAGCAGACGCCCTCTGAATTTCACGGATTTTTCAGGCTTAAAATGGCCTCTTTCATGAGAAAACTTTCCCTTATTTTTGGAACAATTTTAATTACTTTGCCGGAGTTGGTTCAAGCGGCTGAACCCTCACTACCCCGTCAATGGGAAATTCTTTCCATCATTGAAAAAGGCGGGATCATGATGTATCCCATCCTTTTCTGCTCGATATTGATCGTGGGCATTGGAATTGAAAGGGCTTACAACTTAAGAAGAAAAAATATCATTGATACTGAATTTTTGAAAAACGTGCGCAACCATTGGAACTGGGAGGACGTTCACCTGGGTTTGCAGTTGTGCAATTCTTACGACAACTCCCTGTCGCGGATTCTGAAAACAGGGTTATTGCGGTTTGGCGGCAAACTCGACGAAATCGAGCGGGCGATCGAAGGCGCGGGGCAACATGAAGCCTCGTTAATGAATTCAAATCTTCGGGTGCTGGGCGCCGTCGCCAATATCACGCCGATGATGGGGTTGCTGGGGACGGTTTTCGGCATGATCAAGGCATTCAACGTTATTTCCCAGAGCGGCACGGGAAACCCCGGCCTGGTCGCCAGCGGTATCTCCGAGGCTTTGATAACGACAGCCACCGGGATGGTCGTCGGTATCCCCGCCCTGGCTATGTACCATTACTTTCGTGGTAAGATAGACCGCTACGTTTTTGAAATGGAAGAAATCTCCTTCCAGCTTGTCGAAGAACTTTCTTATGAATCGGTCCGGACCAAAAAGGCTCAGGAATTGGAAATCAGCAAGTCTAAAAAATCCGGAAAAGAAATTCGCGCTACCTTGTAACTTTTTACAGGCGCCTGGTATTTTTGCAATTAGATTTATTTGCCATAACAGGCTATTGAAACTTCATCCAGGGTCCATTCCCTAAAACACGATGCGATTTAGAAAAGACGAGGAAGAAAGTTTTGGCATGGACATGACGCCCATGATCGATGTGGTGTTCCTGCTTCTGATTTTCTTCATGGTTTCCACTGTGTTTGTCGATTTCAACCGGCAGATGGATCTTGCCTTGCCCACCTCCAAATCCTCTACAGTGGATGAGACTTCCAAGAGCCTTGAAATCGAAATGACCGCTGACAAACAGATTTTTTTCGATGGAAAAAAGGTGACCCTTACCCGCCTTGAAAATATGCTCCTCGGATCGGCCCCGGATCAGAAAAAAACGGTCATTATCAGGGCGGATAAAAATCTGCCTTACGGTGACGTTATCAAGTTGATGGGAATATTGCAGGGCGCCGGAGTTTTAGACATCAGTGTCGCGGTGAAATAATATTGATATTTTTATTTGAATCGATCTGGCTTTGCCTAAGCCCTCTTTAAAATAAGCATTCCCTATATTTTTTAAGGTTCATAAATATTTCGCTTTCTTTCAATTTTTAGAAATTTCTGATTCCCAAATTTCCCTTGCTACACGAAATCCAACATCATTAAATGCTGAACTACTATTTCGATAGAAACGAGTAAACCTATTTGCAAATAAATACCCAGTTTCCCAGGAAGGCCCTCTAATAACTCTATTAGAACAGTCACCCTCTATTCTAGGTCTTGAAGTTTTATTATGCCCATAATTACTTACATTCGCGCAATCTTCAGTCCATGCGGACACATTTCCAAATAATCCATAAATGCCAAAGCCATTTGGTTTAAATTTACTAACGTCGCTCGCAAATCTATAACCCTCCCAGCAAGAAAAAGCAGGGTAATCCTCGAGACCCTCCTTTGATCATAAATTGTAGCTTAACACCTTGTCCGATTTTATGGGACCACCTCTTATTCTGATAATAAAAACTCCAAGAACCTATGATTGCCACATCACCATTTTTTTGAATAGATTCCATTTCATAGACTATTTGGGCTAGTGTTTATTTTGGCTCTGTCATTTTTGTATCTGAATCTTCTAATGCTGGTATGGTAAGCTTGGTCTTCCCTTCGGTTCTCTTCATTGGCTCTGTTATTTTTGTATCTGAATCTTCCGAAATTTTACCTTTCGGCTCGCGGGCATAGTCACGGGAATAGTAAATTGGCGTTGCTGCTATAACAGTGATAATACTGGCGATTATCAGTGCAATCCAAGAATCTTTGTTCATGACTGATACTCCTTTAACTAATTTTAATTAAAGACCACCAAACAATATCTTAAGCCCCTAACACACTTTTTCTCAATAGGTTTAATTCAAAGCAAGCAAGGGTACCGATGTTTCTTTAATTAGTGAGCCGTCCCATATATGCCAAACCTCCCACCTAATGATCCCAACCATCAAAGAACCTTAGGGCGTTAGCTTCTACCAGTTTGCAGCACTCTTGGCATTCGTTGGGTTGTTAGTGACTATCATCCTGCTTTTCCCATGGGGTAGGATATTTCAATAAACTTATAGGTAGGACTAGGAAGTAGGATCAATTCTAAGGTGCTGGCGATACTGTTCCCCGTCAAAGCTTCATGGACCATAAGAAAAAAATTAAAAAACTCTTCTCGAAAATCAGAATTTAAAAGACATAAGAGGCATTAATTTTTTAATAGCCTATATGGGCAATAAATGAAACCAACATTGCAGGGCTTACCATTCCTCCTCATATACCAAATAACCAGAGGAGTTCATTCCTAATTTCTCATAAACTGAAATCCCTGATAAGTTGGTTCCTTTGACGTAAAGCCGGAGCGCCCTCACATTATTAACTTTATGTGCTGTTGATTTGATATGTTGATAAATCATCCGAAAAATCCCCCTATTTCGGTAATAGGGCACGACATAAACGCTTTGCAGCCACCAAATCCAGCCGTCACGCCAATCACTCCATTCGAAGGTAATCATTGTCTGCCCGACCGGCTTTCCCTCAATTTCGGCGACAAAATATATGCAACTGTCAGATTGCGCAAGAGCCCGTTGCACCCCTTGGCGCAAAACGTCCCGGTCCAGTTCCTTCGATTCCGTTTCCAGGGCTATTTGCAGGTTGTGTTCGACCAAAAATTCCAGATCCTCAGTTCGGGCTTGGCGGACTTTGATTTTATCTTTTGATTTCATAACAGGAGAGCAAGGGAACCTTTTTCTTTAAGGGACCCTGTATTTGGGATGAGATGCTTCCAAACTTGTAACACTTTTTTACTTTGAGAAGCAATAACTTTGGATTGGATGGCCAAAATCCACCCTGAAGTCGCCCATAGGTTGCACAAACGAAAAAGAGCTATGGATTAAATCCATAATTCCTGATTTAAATGGAGCCAGTGGGCCTGATGACCGTCCACCCCATCGTCTATACCAGCTACCAAGATTTTGCAGATGGCAAGCTGATCGCCGAAAAACCCCTCGCCAAAATCCGGTTGACTTCAAATGTCCCTGGGTATATTTTTGAGCGCAACCGGTCAGCTTTTCTAACAAGCAAACTTGCAGGGGGTTTTAACCATCCATGAAACTCCACAAGCCTCTCCCTTTATTAATTCAAATCATCATGATCGGCCCCTTGTTTTGGGGCGCGGCGGATGCAAAACCAAAAGCCTGTAAAGAATTGATCCACCCCTTGCACAGTCAGGTCAACATCATTAAGGACAAGGGTGGGCTATGGACTCTGTTTGAAAAAATACCCAAGTTGCAAAACCATTCCGCGCTCGCATTGGGGGTCGACTCTAAAATCATTGGCCTCATGTTCACCCTGGACTACCTCTGCACCACTCAGGAGGGTATCCCTTATAACGATGTCGCCGAATATATCGTCCCTCAGATCAAGGAAATTGGCGAAGAAGGTTTCATAAAGAGGCATTTGGACCTTGGTCATAGCCTGAAGGATGTGACCGATTGGGTGGCATATGGAAGATTTTCAGAGAAAAACCTGAACCGCAAGCTGGATTTCAACCAAATCAAGAAAACCATGGAGATGGTAAAGAGCCCTGTCGAGCGTTATGGACTTCTGTTCCAAAATAAAAATCCAGCCTCGGTGGTGATCGCCGAATCGACCACCGAAATCGAGACCTTGAAGGTGGCCGAGGCGGTGATGAGGATGGAGCTGGCCGATCAAACGGCGTTGGTATTTCGTTCTTCCGTGCATGGCGGGCTGAACGTGGTCTATCGCCGTGGCGACGGCAATCTGGGCTGGATCGATCCCGCCGACTACATCATCCAAACGCGC